>NZ_QMEB01000095.1 GCF_012912135.1 Brasilonema bromeliae SPC951
GGATTAATCCGCAGTGCTTGGTTGAAATCAGCTATTGCTGCTTGCTTGTCTCCCAAGTCGTAGCGGACAACACCCCGACCGAAGTAGGCGTTGGCATAGTTGGGATTAATCCGCAGTGCTTGGTTGAGATCAGCTATTGCTCCTTTAAAGTCTCGTTTTTTATACTTATCTCCAGCCTGAATAAAGAAGTCGTCAGCTTTGGGTTTTGTCGCTACTTGAGTGCTAGGAGCAGAAACTCCCACATTTTCCCCAGCTTTTGCTGAAATGATTAAAAACGTATTGATGGGAATGCCTAAGTTAAAGCCTGTTTTGATTTCTTTGGTATCTTTGTCAGCTCTACCATGAATTCCTATCAGTTCAGCTTTTTCATTCAAGACTGCACCACCACTCATGCCGTCTGACGTATTATTACTGTAGACCAAGGCATAGCCATCACGCAGCGGTTTCGAGGCATTAGCAGTAATCCGCCCATCAATGAAAGTGTAAATTGACTGATTAATCGCGAATGTCGGTGCAGGAAACCCAGCTACATAAGCCGTTGTGCCTTCTGTGCTGGCGTCAGAGTTACCCATTTTAGCAACAGTGTAATTTTGACTGCTGCTAAACTGCACCTCGGCTAAGTCTACTCCAGGCAGCGGTTTTATAGTCCTGTAGTTGACAGCATAGCGCCGATTATCAGGAGTGATAATTTCATAATTATCTGCTCCTTCTACCACATGAGCTGCAGTGAGGACGGTGTAAGTATTGCCTTCTTTCTTGATAATCACCCCAGAACCGTACCTAGGCTTTTTACTTTGAATCAGCACTGTGATTTCCTTGGCAGTTTTATTCACCTCAGCTGGAGATAGTGCCACAGCCACTTGCGTCTGCAAAACAGCGATTGATACCCCAATTACTGCTGGCGCGAGCCGATAATAAAAGTTCATTATTCAATATTCAATTTTTAGTAAAGTATAAATATGCTTCCACATCAATATTGACGCGAGTGTTGCTTTTGTCACCACCAGTTTGATTCACGGTATTTCCAGCTGCCAAGGCACGGCGATCAAATAACTGACGTGCAGTAGCGTCAGGATCGCTACCTGGTTTGAGAGTAAATAACAAAGTCGTATCTGTGCAAGCAGCGTTTTTTTCAGCAACAGCGCACATCACGGGTTGTCCCTTGTAGGTATCTGCCTTGATATATCTCAGTGTATCGTGGTCATAGCTCCTCTGAAATCTGCGAGAGACTTCCAGACAGCGTTGCTGAGGCGTCAATCCTGTACCGCTAAAATACTTGGAAAACCAGCGAATCACCGGCAGATCTTTTCCGTCTTGTGTACGAACAAATGTTGTAGGTACACCATTGCTTTTACCACAGTAGAAGGTTGGACTTTCTGCGTAGCTGCGTTGATTTAGAGTTACAGTTGTGGCAAATGTCGTCAACGTAGCTATACTGAAAACTCTCACACCCAATGTTATTACTTGAGTAGATGTTCTCAATTTCATAATGCAATTCACTAAAAAAGGTTAAAGCTCTATTTTAGAAGAATAAATTGAACTACAAATTTAAATAGCACTACTTCAAACTATGCCATAATATTCAGTCTTAATGGTACTTTTACACTCACAAATTGTGAAGAAAAGTTATCAGCCGTTTCCCTTAAAGCATTGGTGTTAACTTAAGCTGAAAACTTTGTAATTAACTACATCATGCCCTTATACTTGCCCACAATTGTCGCATAACCCCTAAAATCTTTCCCTCTCCGAACTCGCACCAGAGGGATGCCCGACAGGGCAGGGTGAGGTTCCGAGGGAATTTTGAGTGATTCGATGACTTGTGTGTACACCGTAGGAATGCGCACCTATGGACTTCTCCCAACTGTCTCAATTGGCACAGCCCAACTCAACCGCACAATCATCTTATGCAACTTTTCATCAGCTTCCTCACCATCCAAAAACACTGAAGGTGCATCCCACAACGGATAGGCGTGCATCCCGTTCACACCCACAACCTCACCGCGACGATTGAGTAATGGTCCGCCACTCATACCTTTTTGGATATCATTGGTGTAACCAATCTGGTAACCTCCCTCTAAAGCTTTGGGTAAAACCAAAGATACCTTTCCAGTGGTGAAGGTAAAGTTTTTTGCTTCTTGTTTCTCTTCATCAAACGGAAACCCAGCTGCAAACACCTCATCCCCTTCTTTGGGAAAAGAACCAACAGACGCGACAGCATAAACAGCGTTAGTGGGGCGAAACTGCAAGATCGCCAAATCATTGCCTTGTAGAGATGTTGCACTTAATGTCTTTGCTTGCCAAATGCGACCATCAGAAGTTTGAATACGATAAGGGGGCTTGTCTGCTCGCAGTACATGAGCATTTGTGACAACTGTATAAACAGATTTTTGTTTTTTTAGTATAATACCGGAGCCTAAGAAGTTCTTTGATATGACTTTGACAGCGATCGCCTGCGCCTGCTTTTGAATTTCTTCTACTGATAGTTGTGTAGGCAGTTGTTTGAGTGTCGTATCCTTGCTACTCACTTTACTCTGTGAGTCAGAAAAACTGATATTTGCTACCAATATCAAAAGCGCGATTAATAAACCGCCAACACAAACAGTCTGTGTTGATTTACGCCAATTCATCTAAGGAATATTACTAGCGCTTGGGCTAGATTGAGAGTTTGACTGAACTGTTGGGCTGAACTTCTGCTTTCTTGAGGTATAAATAGACATCTACAATGAATGCGCTACATCCTTGAGCTACAATAAACTAGGCTACAAAGAAATGTAGCAGTATTTCTGAATGATATCCAGATACTGGATATTTCCCTATCTCAGTCGGTTGTCTCCTTATTGCCTACATCGAAAGAACAGCCGTGCTGGTCATTGACCCAGCTCAGACTTTTCAAAACGCCTAACTTCAAATCCCCGTAAATCTTCAGGTTCCTCGTATTCTATCGAAACTTCTTTAACCATCGCAGCGGGTGGTCCTTGGTAACACCAACGAATCATTTGTCCTACAACCGTTTGACTACCTTCAAACACTGCTTCTACGCGACCATCTGGAAGATTTCGTACCCAACCTGTCAATCCGAGTTGGGTAGCAGTATCCACGGTGGAGTAGCGATACCCTACTCCTTGAACTCTTCCAGAAATGAATACATGAGCGCGGACTTGCTTTGGGTGCGGTGTGGTATTCTGCATTAACTGGTCAAGTCTTTACTATTTTCAGTTTACCTTGTTTATGATCCACCAAAGAATTTTGAATTCCAACTAACTTGTGTATGTCTAACTTGCCACCACTGACAACAGAAACTATTTGGGCAATCCTCAATGAGGACATTGATGATGCTACAGTCAACCAATTGGTATGGCATTGCTTGGGGTATCGCCATGACTCCTCAACAGGAGAGTGGGACACTCACCAAGTCGCACCAGAATGGCGGGATGAGTACCCACAACCACCAGATTTTATCGATAGTCGCCCCCCAACAGTCAAGCTGACTCGTTCCATTCCTCAAGAGAACAAACAGTTATTAAAAGAAAAGCTGGGTTTTAAAGGTTACAAAATTGGTGAATTTGGACCTCGGCAAACACGGAGGGCAACAGCGGCAAATTGGTTGTTAAGTTATATGCAACTCAATAGCATTGACTTTTGATTGGGCTGTTTGCGTAGCATGCTGCAGGGATTTTAACACGTGCTAAGGACTCCGCAGTCGCCTCAACGGGGGGGAACCCTCCGAAGCTTTGAGTCTCCTCCGGAGACGCTGCGCGAACGGAGGAAACCTCCGCTCAAACTTCTCTCCGCACGGCGCTGCTCACAGAGTCATACTCTGTGCCCTCGCAAAGCTTTGTGTTTCACCCGATTGAAAACTGCTAATCACTAAGTGATTTACTCGGTACTTCAACTGCTGTCACATCAATTGTGCCTTCTGGAGTCAAGCGCTGAAAATGTCCCTGTTGCACCATCAACTGTTCCCCACAATTAGGACACTGCAACTGAGAGTGCTTTAAACCAGTAAATTCGTATCTACAAACGGGACATTGGTCGGTGACCAAGTTGTATTGTAGCCAGAAGCGAAACCCAAAAAAAATGAGAATGGGTGCCAACAACAATAGCCCAATAATAATCAGCAAGGAGTTAACCAACCAGCCCAAGCCTAATGACGCCAGCAACCATGTAATTGCTAGCAAGGTGAGCCAAGGGCGTAAATTAGACAGATTAAGCTGAAACGTTTTAAGGCTCATTTTTTAAATGTCTCTTGCTCTCCCTCTAGGATAACGATTTTACTAAAAAGTCAATAGTTACTCGTTAATTGTTAATCGCAATCAGTCACAAAACTCAACAAAGGTGCAATGGGTGACTATGAAGTTTTGACGCCAGACAAAAGCTGCTCTTTCAAGCGCTGCTGAAAAGTCTCGATACCAAATAGGGCGATCGCCTGTTCTCGCAACCATACCCCATCACAACGTTGATCATCCCCTTTGAGTATTTCTATACAAGCTTGTGCGACTGCATTTGGATCGCGGTGTGGAACGCGCCATCCCAGTTTACCATCCTGCAACGGCTCGGCTGAGCCATCTGCATCACCAGACACCACGGGAACACCACAAGCCATTGCTTCTAAGTAGACAATGCCAAAACCTTCAGCAGAAGGCATTACGTAAGCATCAGCAAGACGGTAGTGTTCTACTAATTCTTCTGTGGGAACGAACCCAGCAAAGATGACGCGATCGCGCTTTGCGCGGCTCCCCGAGTGAGCATCACCGAAGGTGGCGGCTTCCGCATCGCTAACGCCTAAATCTTGAGCAAGTTTAGCTAATCGAGGTTGATCATCGCCACGACCAATAACTAAATATTTTACCTCAGGGAAAACCTCAGCTATTTGCGGTAACGCTTGGATTGTGACATCTACACCTTTATAAATATCACCAGACCACAGTCGCGCCACGGTCATCAGTACCTTTGCTCCTACTAAACCATAGCGCTCTAACAACGCTGTCGATTTTGTTCCTGGAGTAAAGTTATTACCATTCACAGCACAAGGTAATAGTTTGACTTTGTTAGGGTCAAGGTTATTGACAGCACAGGCTACTTGACGAGTGTAACGACTTACTGTCCAAATGTGCGCGGCTTTTTGCAAACTAGACTTCGTAAGGGTTGGTAACGCCTGCCAAACTTCTTTACCATGAGTCATAACCGTGTAAGGAATTCCCAAAGGTTGACACAAGATACTAACTAAGGGGGCAAGGTTTACATGACCACAGAAGACGTGCGCCGGTCGCTGACGCAACAGATGGGAAAGTAATGCTAGAGTCATTCTGACTCGTCCCAGATGAGGAGACTGGGATTTGAAGTAATGAAATTTTAAACGTTCTGACTCAAAAGGATTTGAGCAGTTATGACTATCTCTGAGTAAAAATACTTCTGCATAAAAAGGTTCGTCAAGTGCTAGGTAGGCTCGAAAAATATCCTTTACATGTGATTGAATTCCGCCTTCTCGCTCAAAAACTTCTAGGAACACGAAGACTTGATTAACTTTTGTTTGGGAATTTTGACTGAAATCTATACCTTTTTCTGTGAGAAATTTATCCATAATTGACTACTTTGCTTCGAGACTAGCTTTCTCAAACTACTATTTTGTAGTCAATTTAACTGAAAACTCTTACGGCTGCCCCTGTAAACCATACTTGACGATGAGCAAACAATTTCTGCCATCTGCACCACGTTCATAGACAACGTGGTCAGCCAGACGCCGCAGAAGAAACCATCCATATCCTCCTACTTGAAGTGTACCAGGCTCTGGTTCTTCAAGCGCATCAGGATTAAAAGGTTTTCCATAATCCCAAATTCTCATCTCCAACCGATCCATCCATAAAGAAACATCAATTTCTATGGTTGTTTCCGGAGGTAAAGCATGATGGGCGTGACGTACGGCGTTGGTAAAGCCTTCTGCTAATGCTAGGTTGAGGCGATAGAGTTGACTTTCTGACCAACCAAGTTGAAACAAGTGTTGCAGACAAAATCGTTCAAACCATTGTTGCACCTGATTTAGAAGCTTTAGTTCGCTCTTCACCGTCAGATGGTCTTGCTGCACTATGCTTAGCATTGACCTTGACTTAATGATAAGTGAGTGAAAAATGTTTGTAGCTTTTGTATACTACAAATTTGAAATTTTGCAATTTCATCTCCATGCAAAATTGAAATCCAAAATACAACCTGGTTAATCAAAGTTTTGTACTGACTAATAAAGAACTCACGAGTCAGGAGTCAGGAGTCAGGAGGAACTTGCTCTTTTTATTCCGAGTTCTGAATTCCGAATTCTGTGTTCTTTTTCAGACCTTGATTAGATCAATTTGGTAGCAATTAAACTTGCCGTGTGATGCGACATTCCCTGATAAAAAACTTAAGGGTTTTAAACTTCCCTCTTACTCGCTAAAACTTGTTAATTCAACTGTTGGGCGTCTATGCTGCAATCAACGTGTAGGTTTTCACCTTTTGGCTGACGCGTCTATTTTAGCGTATTTTTTGACAAAGCATAAGCCAGCGCCAGTGGTTTGCAAGAGCCAGTACAGACTTACCATTTGAAGAAAATTTGAGGTTCGACATAGAACCTCAAACTTGGTAGTTAATGCAATGCCCGTATTTCTTTAGCTAACTAATTTAGAACAGTCCAAAGGTAAAGGACTTATCTATTGGGAAAGTTGCACCAATTCCCAACCATAAAGTTACCAAAGTACCAAATAAAAACACCGTAGTTGCTACTGGACGACGGAAGGGGTTTTGGAACTTATTCACGTTCTCAATAAAGGGAACAAGCATCAGTCCTAGGGGTACGGAACCCATCAATACCACTCCTAAGAGTTTGTTAGGAACTGAACGCAAAATTTGAAATACGGGATAGAGATACCACTCTGGTAGAATTTCCAGCGGTGTAGCGAAGGGATTCGCTGGTTCTCCAGTCATGACAGGATCTAATACAGATAAAGCCACGATACAAGCAAAAGACCCCATAATCACAATTGGGAAGACGTACAGCAGGTCATTAGGCCAAGCTGGTTCGCCATAGTAATTGTGACCCATGCCTTTTGCTAGTTTGGCTCTTAATTTTGGATCGCTCAGGTCAGGTTTTTTGTGTGTCGCCATTTTTTAATGTGCTCTCCTGCTGAAATGAATTTCAAGCTTTTGTTAATACCGTCATAAGTGTGGGCATTAACTTTTTAGCTTATGCGAAGTATTTGTTCTTGTACCTGTTATGTCTAATGTCTCATTTTCCATAAGTTTAGAACAAACGACTCCCGTGTTTAAACTAAAAGTTTATGCCCCACCGCTCACAACTTGCGATTACAAAGGACCAGAAATCCCTTGTTTACGAATCATCAAGAAGTGGAATAGCATGAAGACGGCTATTAACCAAGGCAGTACAAAAGTGTGTGCGCTGTAGTAACGAGTTAGTGTCGCTTGACCAACGCTGGAGCCGCCACGTAGTAAGTCAGCCATCAAGGTACCGACGACGGGAATTGCTTCTGGTACACCACTTACAATTTTCACAGCCCAGTAACCAACTTGGTCCCAAGGCAATGAATAGCCAGTCACACCAAAAGAAACTGTGATCACAGCTAAAATGACACCACTTACCCAAGTCAATTCGCGGGGCTTTTTAAACCCACCCGTCAGGTAAATCCGGAAAACGTGCAAAATCATCATCAGCACCATCATACTGGCAGACCAGCGGTGAATGGAACGAATGAGCCAGCCAAAGTTGACTTCATTCATGATGTACTGCACGGAAGAAAAAGCTTCAGTGACGGTTGGCTTGTAGTAGAATGTCATCGCAAATCCAGTCGCGAACTGGATAAGAAAGCACGTTAGAGTGATTCCACCCAAGCAGTAGAAGATATTGACGTGAGGAGGGACATACTTGCTGGTGACGTCCTCAGCAAGCGCTTGAATCTCCAAGCGCTCCTCAAACCAGTCGTAAACATTAGCCATACAAGCTCAGGTTCCTAGAAATCGATTCGCGGTTGATAAACTTCCCAAATTGTTGCAGTTTTGGGATTTTAGTTAAACAGGCATTTGCTCGTTATCTTTTTGAGCATTCAGAGTGTTAATAGTTTAAAAAAAACTTTACACTCTGAAAAGAGGGTATGTATTGCGTTCTCTTGTGCCCCAAACACACGGTGGTGGTGGACACAAAGTCGATTTTATCTTTTTGGAAGTAGAATGTGCGCTCTTTAATTTTGATGTTGACTGAACAACTAGATGAGAGCAATGCACCACTTCTATAAAAAAAGTAACATAGTCGAGAGACAGATTTCATCAAAAAGCAAGGAAGCTTGGGCAAACTCTGGCAATTCGGGATGAAAGTGGAAGTGAAAATGGGGTTCATGCAAAAGAAAGTTTTTCGGGCGGGATTATCCCTGTTATTAGCGTTTTGGGTAGGTTTTTGCGGCTTTTGTCAACCTGCCTTGGCTTTAACAGACGAGCAGAAACTTATATCACAAGTCTGGAGGATTGTCAATCGGACATATCTTGATGAAACATTTAATCATCAAAACTGGGCGTCCGTAAGGCAAAAGGTTCTGGCAAAGCCACTCAAAGACCAGGAATCAGCTTATTCGGCAATTCAAAAGATGCTCCAGAGCCTTGACGACCCTTTTACCCGTTTTTTAAACCCAGAACAGTACCGCAGTCTACAGGTCAATACTTCTGGGGAACTCACAGGAGTTGGATTGCAAATCGCTCTCAATGCCGAGACGGGTTTATTAGAGGTTCTGGCTCCCATATCTGGTTCACCAGCAGAAAAAGCTGGAATTAGACCGCACGATCGCATCTTAAAAATTGAGGGCATCTCCACACAAAAACTGACCCTTGACGAAGCAGCAGCCAAAATGCGGGGATCGATTGGTACTCCTGTGACTCTGTTCATGCAACGAGACACAGAAGAATGGCAAGTTCAACTGGTGCGCGATCGCATTGCACTCAACCCAGTCGTAGCAGAACTACGCTCTTCCCCTCAAGGAAAGTCTATCGGCTATCTTCGCCTCACACAATTTAACGCCAATGCTCCTATGGAGTTAGCACATGCTATTTCCAGTTTAGAAAAAAAAGGCGCTGATGCCTACATTCTCGATTTGCGAAATAACCCAGGTGGACTCTTGCAGGCAGGAGTTGAAATTGCCCGCTTGTGGTTAGAATCTGGTACCATTGTTTACACAGTGAATCGTCAAGGCATTCAGGGGAGCTTTGAAGCATTTGGTCCAGCAATGACTCGTGACCCCTTAGTGGTTTTGGTCAATCAAGGAAGCGCCAGTGCTAGCGAGATTCTTGCTGGTGCATTACAAGATAACGGTCGTGGGACTTTAGTAGGAGAAACCACCTTTGGCAAGGGTTTAATCCAGTCCTTATTTGAATTATCTGATGGTTCCGGCTTAGCTGTCACTATTGCTAAGTATGAAACCCCCAACCACCGCGATATCAATAAGCAAGGTATAAAGCCAGACAAATTAATTTCTTCTGAACCAATCACTCGCGAACAGATTGGCACAGAAGCAGATGTTCAATATCAAGCAGCTATAGAATTTTTGGCGAAAAACTCTGTAGTAGCAGGCGCAGCTTAGTGTGGGTTAGGGGAGATGAGGGAGTGTGGGAGTGAGACAGCGCGAATGACGGTGAGACAGCGCGAATGACGGCTCTCCCTCACTTGGCGACTGCGTATGCGCAAAGCGCACGCCCAAAGGGCTAAAGCGCAGCGTGACCGTTCGGCGCAGCCGTGGCGTTAGCCATAGGTCATACCCGAAGGGTGTGAGAAAATATCAAGACCTCCTACTGTTCCTCTTTCCTTCCCTCCCCTACTTTGCTCAAAGTAGGGGTTGTACTTGTCGTAAAGCCGTTAAATCAACAGAAGCCAGACGCGTATAAGCATTATCGATAAAACGCTTTCCCCGGAGAAAACCTGTGTTGGCTCCAGGACAAATGTACTGGAGTGTTTCTGGTGTGAACCGTTCTAGCAACAATTTGACACTTTTGATTTGTCGGAACCAGTGAAAAGTTTTAGCGGTTCGTAGGGGTACAGGTTCACTGTGCTGGTTGGGGAGGATATGACGTCCGGTAAATAGTACGCCTCCTAGCTGTTGGTAGTATAGACAAGATTCGCCAGGAGAATGACCAGGTGTCCAAATTAATTGCGCTGTTGAATTTAAGGTAAACTCTATATTAAAGGTAGTTATATCTACTCCGGGTAATAGGTAGGCTTCTTGCTCTTGGATCAAAACTTCACAACTGAAAGTTTTTTGAATTTCTGCTGTTTTGCCAATAGCGCCTCGATGAGTCAGAAATAGGTGGCGCACGCCTCCATGCGATCGCAAAAAATCTTGATTAATTTGATCCCAAGCTGGACAATCTATCAAAATATTGCCTTCGTTTCCTACAATAAAATAAGCAGTCCCCCCTAATGTGTCTCTGTTTGGTGGAAATGCAAAAATTGTACTTAACGCGAAATCCGAGCGGGGGTTTGCTGAAATCAGAACTTCGTTAGAGAAGACCAATCGTGGTAGCTTTGCCGTATAATGATTTGACTCTTGGGGCAAGGAAGACATGAGAAAAACTGTTAGATGAGGAGTTGTCAAAAATCAGGTGACAGTGTTGGACAATTGATGTAAAAACGCAAAATTTCCCAGGACTGTTGACTGTTGTCAGAAAAATTGAATTTTGGGGGCATATGCTTGTTGTGGGTGCTGCACAGCGCTTGAGGACAAGCAAGATTTAACATCTTAAAACAACTGAAAGTCACATGAATTTTTGGTTTCTTCTTCTACTGGGACTAATCACTTATTTGATGGTGCAGCGCAGTGTTGCTCAAATCACCAGAACGCCTGTGTGGCTGTTATGGCTAGTACTCATGATACCAGCACTGCTATGGACAACTTGGACAATGGTATACGGGGCGAAACAACCTCCGCCAAGAGCGTTGATGATTTGGCCATTAATTGTCTGTCCTCTGTTATACTGGGTATTGTTTCAGTGGGGGCGTCGCTCGCTAAAGGAAACTCGTACTGAACCACAAAAAGTACCACAATCACAACCGGATATACATAATATCGCAGAACCAGTACCAGTGCGTCCCATTGAGCCAACGGAAGAAACTCAGCTAAGAAATTGTTTTCCCTGGTCTGTATACTACATTCAAAACATTGAGTATCGACCCCAGGCAATTATCTGTCGAGGTCAATTGAGGACGACAGCAAGCAACGCCTACGAGCGAATTAAGGCAAATATTGAAAAGGAATTTGGCGATCGCTTTCTCATCATCTTTCAAGAAGGTTTCAGTAGTAAACCTTTCTTCGTGCTTGTTCCTAATCCTCAATTGGCAAAAGCTAATAGTCGTGGTCAAGAAAAGATAACACGACCAGGATTAGCGCTCATGCTCCTAGCAGTGACATTGGTAACGACTACCTTGGTGGGTGTGCGATTTGCTGGTGTCAATTCTACAATGCTTGCATCCAACCCAGCGGAACTTCTCAAGGGATTGCCCTATGCCTTAGCGTTGATAACGATTCTGGGTACGCACGAACTTTGTCACTACTTAACAGCACGATTTTACAAAATTCGCTCAACGCTGCCTTACTTTATCCCAATGCCTTTGTTTTTGGGAACTTTCGGTGCATTTATTCAAATGCGTAGTCCAATTCCCAACCGCAAAGCTTTATTCGACGTCAGTATCGCCGGACCCCTTGGTGGGTTTATCATGACCTTACCACTTCTGGTATGGGGTTTGGCTCATTCCGACATAGTTCCCCAGCCAGAAAAAACAGGATTGCTCAACACAAATGCCCTCAATCCCCAATATTCCATCCTACTGGCGCTACTTTCAAAGCTAGCTTTGGGAAGTCAGCTAACATCAAACTCAGCGATTCATATGCATCCAGTCGCAGTCGCTGGTTTTTTAGGACTGATTGTAACAGCACTGAATTTAATGCCAGTAGGACAACTCGACGGAGGTCACATAGTCCATGCGATGTTTGGACAAAGAACAGCAGTTGTGATTGGTCAAATTTCTCGCTTGTTACTGCTGCTACTTTCTTTGATACAGCCAGAATTTTTTCCGTGGGCGGTTATCTTATTATTCTTACCATTGATTGATGAACCTGCTTTGAATGATGTCACAGAACTTGATAATAAGCGTGACATAGCGGGGTTGCTAGCAATGGCTTTGTTAGTCATCATCGTACTACCGCTGCCGCAGGTACTTGCTAGATTGTTACATATTTAACAACTGATTGCGGAGCAAACCTGGAGGGCTGGCGAGTCCCAAAAGCTACTCAAACAGATCTGGAAACAGCAGTCCTCACCACTAGTAGTCTGTCAAGGCAACTTTGATTGGTTAAGAACGAACCGCCTTAGCGCAGCGTGTCCGCAGGACATAGGCGCCAAGAACGCAAAGGAAGAGAAAGAAGAATGAGCAAAGTTGGTGTGGTGGACTACTAGTTACTTTGAATCCAATCTCGAACAGCACGAATCACAGTATTTTCGTTTTGAGTTTGGCGCTGTTGCAAAAATTGATTGAGCGCTTGTGCAGATACCTTGGGAAAAGCAAGGCTAAATTCTGACTCAACATAGTCTCGATGAGACGCATCTGTTTGCAGGTGATAAATTTTTAATCCCTGTTTTTTGGTGTAGCACCAGACTTCAGGAATGCCTAGGGCAAGGTATACCCCAATTCTGTGGGTAGAAGGACTGGTGATATCCACTTCAATAACCAGATCGGGCGGCAAATCTTTAGGAATCTCTGGATCGAGTCCTTGGAGTTGATTGGCGTTCTGAATATAGAAACAAGTATCGGGCTCTGCACCTTTATCAAGATCCTCCCTGTCTAGAGTTGTTGATCCCAAATCAATAACATTTAATTCCAGTTCTTCTGTCAAAGTTGTGACAATTCTTGCCAATAGCCGATTAATGATTTCGTGGAGTTTGGATGGCATCTTAATTTGGAGGATTCCCTGATCATAGGTCAGACGGGCAGCACGGTGGTCACCCATGTCAGCCAATAGGGCTTTGTAAGTTTGCCAACTCACATTGGGGAGGACAACATTTTGGGTGACTTTGCCTTGAAAGTCTTCCAGTTCAAGCTCACTCACTTGTGTGGAAATCATCACCATATGTGGTGTCTCCCTAGTTAAGACTATATTACCAGAGCGTTTTTCTCTCGGGTCTTTATCTATTATCCACGGGTTCAAAAGTGCATGATGTCCCATTTCAAGGAGCGATTGCGCTCTTGTGCTGACGGAGGTTTTATCTTCGTTTGGAATTGCGCCAAACAAAATGCCTGTGGATTGATCGCAAGAATCATATCAATAGGACTTACGCAAAAACCCTTTTAAACCCTCTTAACTATGCGCTAAGGCGCACGCTACGCGTTAGCGAAGCGTCTCCGCAGGAGATACGTGCCCTTTGCGTCCTTTGCGGTTTATTTTTTCATTATTTTGCGTAAGTCCTGATCACATCCGGTAGCATCTGAATCATTAAAAAACCGCAGAGAGCGAATTTGCGGTGTGGATGTTCCTCCCGCAAAGTTCGCGGTGGGCGCTCCAGAACACACCAGAGAAGAGGGAGAAATAATTGTGATACAAACGGATTTAATATCACAAATACTGCTAAATAGTTCAACCTAAAAAAACGTAAAATGTAGGGTGCGTTACACTCCGTTAACGCACCCTACGTAAATCTTATGTTTAATTTGGTTGACTTACTTACTAGCTTGCCAAATAGGGGAATTCCGGTACTCGCAGCCGCAGTAAATTTGCATACATTATAATGCTCTGTTATCTCACCGACTTAAGGCTATCAACTTGCTTGGTAAACAAATCGCTGAAAATGCTCATCACAGTGCGATTACGTACCTTAATATTTGCAGTGATTGACATCCCTGATTGCAGAGGTAATTCCTGATTGTTAACACGCAAAGATTGTGTATCTAAGCGTATTCTAGCAGGAAAACTGTCATATGGACGAACTTGTTCAGGTGGCAAAGCATCAGAACCAATCCAAACTAACTCACCTTTAATATCGCCAAACTCACTAAAGGGAAAAGAGTCAACTCTAATATTGACTTTCATTCCTTTTCTCACAAAACCAATATCTTTATTGGTGAGAAAAACTTTAGCCGTGAGAGCTTCATCCGGTACAATTTTGAGAACTGGTTGACTAGAACTAGCAACAAATCCGGGAGACTTAGCTTTAAGATCGAAAACAATTCCATCAGATGGAGCACGCAGTTCTTGATATTGTAAAGTGACTTGAGCTTGGCTGATCTGACCGTCAATTTCAGCAATCCGCTTCTCATTTTCTATGATTACTTTGTTCAACTCTCTATCAAGACTCGCAATTTGTTTCTCGTTGTCAGCAATTTTTGTGAGTAAATCCTTTTTCGCTCCAGCCATTGTATTTCTGAGCTTTTCTCTTGATTGGGCGATCGCATATTGTAAACGCGCTTGCTCCTGCCTTAACTGTTCCATTTCAGCTTGCTGCTGACTCACTTCCTGTTTTTGCTTGAGGTATTGTACGCGAGAAATTCCTCCTTGTTTAGCAAGTGGTTCAATACCATTAAGAATGGTCTGACTAACATCCTTAACTTGTTTAGCAGAGGAGAACTGAATTTGCGCTTGACTAAGCTGTCTTTCTAATTTTTCTGTTTCCAATTTAGCATCTGCGAGTCGAGAATTTAATTCTGCTTTGCTAAATTGTAGACGAGCTTCTTCCTCTGGCGCTAACTGATGATTTTGAGAGTTTTCACTCAACTGAGCACGATACAATCGATTTTCGGCTATCAGCGCTATTCGATTTTTTGTCAGAGAAGCGATCTCTGGAGGGAGATTAGTTCGCTCAATGAATTGCGGATTTGATAAAGCATTTTTCGCAACAAGTTGGGTACGGTAAAATTGAATTTCCTGCATTAATGTGTTGCGGACTTTTTGTAGAGAAAGTAGTTGCGATCGCGCTGTTGTTGGATCTAGCCTTAACAGCACATCACCACGGTGTACCTTTTGCCCATCCTTAACATAAACAGCTTTCACAACCCCGTTCACAGGTGTTTGTATTTCTTTTACAGTACCTTGCGGTTCAAGTTTACCCTGAGCTGGAACTGCTTCGTCAATTTTGGCAAAATTTGCCCAAATCACCACCAAAGTTGTCATTCCCATCAGTCCCCAAAGAATGACCCGTGAGAATAAAGGCGACTGTTTGAGCACAACAGATGGTGTAGAATCCGTCTGTTGTGGTGACTTTACAGGCACTTTAATCTCAGTGTCTAGTATTTTTCCAGAGACAACACGTTTGTGATCAAGTTTCATTGCTTTCAATTCACTTATAGCCGTAGTTTTTATCAGTTATCAGTTATCAGTTACCAGTTATCAGTTATCAGGTAGGAAACGGACTCGTCCACCCCTTGTTCACTGTTTACTGTTCACTGTTTACTGTTCACTGTTCACTGTTCACTGTTCACTGATTTAAAGTTGTGCTTCTTGTTGTTGATAAAGGCAGTAGTAACGTCCTTTTTGTGCCATCAATTCATTGTGGGTTCCCTGTTCTGCAACTAACCCTTTTTCGAGTAGCAAAACGATGTCAGCATTCTTGATTGTACTTAAGCGATGCGTAATAAAAAACACTGTTTTTCCTCGGAATGCTTCTGCCAAATTGTCACAAACTTGTCGTTCCGATTGGTAATCTAGAGCACTGGTTGCTTCATCGAGAATCAACAAGCGGGGGTTTTGTAAAACTGTACGAGCAATAGCAATACGCTGTCGCTGTCCTCCAGATAAGGATGAGCCTCTCTCTCCGACTCTGGTGTTATAGCCATTGGGTAAAGACATAATAAAGTCATGGGCTGCAGCAACCTTGCTTGCTGTCATAATTTCATCAGTTGTGGCGTCGGGATTTGTCAGCGCAATATTTTCCTGTATGGTTCCGTCAAACAAAAGTGAGTCTTGAAGCACCATACCAATCTGACGGCGCAGGGAATAAAGTTCTATTTTGGAGATGTCGTAGCCATCAATGAAAATTCTGCCAGACTCTAAGTCATACAGTCGTGGTAAAAGTTTCATCAAAGTGCTTTTACCAGAACCACTTTGTCCGACAATACCGACAAATTTTCCGCTTGGGAAATCCAGGTTAATATTATTCAACTGAAGTGGAGAAGTTGGTGTGAAGCGAAAGCAGACGTTTTCATACTTGACAGTACCGTCAATGGTAGGTAAGGGAATGTTTTCACTGTCTTCATCAACTTCTGAGGGAGTATCCAAGATATCTGCAAGGCGTTCTAGAGAGAGAGCCGTTTGTTGGAAGTTCTGCCACAATTGGGTTAATCGTAATAAAGGAGCGGTGACGTAGCCAGAAATAATCCGAAAGGCTATAAGTTGTCCTAAGGTGAATTGTCCTTTGAGGACTAAGTACGCTCCTACCCATAACACAAGTAAGGAAGAGACTTGGTTAAGAAAATTGCTGGTGACACTAGCAGCTGTGGAAGTGACAACACTTTGGAATCCAGCAGTGACATAATTACTGTAATATTCTTGCCAGCGCCAGCGCGATCGCAATTCAATATTTTGGGCTTTGACTGTTTGAATACCTGACAGCGCCTCGACTAAATAAGATTGTGTTTCAGAATAACGCTCAGCTTTGAAACGCAGTTGGCGGCGCATGATTGAGGAAAAAACTATCGTCAGAAAAGCAAACAAGGGTACAGTCGCCAAAGCCACAAGAGTCAACATCCAACTGTAGACCAGCATCACCGCGATGTAGATTGTCGAAAAAACTGCGTCCAACACCACTGTTAAAGCAGTACCCGTCATAAAAGAGCGAATGTTTTCCAGTTCACTGGCGCGAGTGGCTAACTCCCCAACAGGACGTCGTTCAAAATAGCGCAAGGGTAAACGAAACAAACGGTCAATAATTTCTGAGCCTAAAGTCAGGTCAATCCGGTTAGTCGTATCAACAAAAAGATAGGTGCGGACACTCGTTAAAAGTCCTTCAAAAACAGCCATGATTAAGAGCAAAATCCCCAATACATTCAGGGTTTCAAAGCCGTTTTGAATAATCACTTTGTCAATAATGATCTGGATGATTAAGGGATTAGCCAGACCAAACACTTGGACAAAAAAGGAAGCAATCAGAACTTCCAACAGAACTTTGCGATATTTCACCAAAGAAGGGACAAACCAACTTAAACTAAATCGCCGCCTAGGAGTATACTTGGCAACTTTGAGGAGCAAAACCTGACCTTCTTGACCCCAATTTTCAACAAAATGGTCAGGAGATTGCTGGATAATCCCAACTTCTGGTACACCCAGTACTAGCTTTTTCTCGCTAATTTCATAAAGGATTGCGAAAGTATCCTGCCAGCGAATCATCGCTGGGGCTTGCAGTTTTGTAATTGCTTTTGCTGACACGTTTATCATTTGAGTATTTAACCCAATGAGTTCACAAACAGCACCGCAAAGCTGTAGTGAAAGAGTTTGAGTGCGCGAAACCTGGTTGTTCAGGATTTGATTAATCACATCCCGGCGAAAGGGTATATTTAAATGCTGGCTCAGCATTTGGAAGCAAGCTAAAGTCGCCTTTAGAGGACCTCTACCATGAACATGAGGATATTTTCGCGATTGACTATCTGATGGTTCGCTTAGCCTATGAGGATGTTCTGGTGCTAGTGGTACTTCTTCTAGTAAAGAGTCTATCCTTGAGAAATCTCTGGTTTGAGACCCAGATGCAGAGGCAGAAAGGGTTGCCCGAGGCAAACCGACTAAGCGAACATAACCAAAAGTTTGTACCTCTAGATACGTCATGACATCGTTTAGGTGTAAGCGACTTCCCAGAGGAAAATCTTTAAGTATCCCACCACTGACAAACCACACCAATTGAGGATCTAGGTGATCCAAAGGTATTGTCTCTTCTAGGAACGTGCAGACAACTGCTTCGTCTAAAACTTTGAGGGTCAGTTCTTTGATATCTGTTGCACCATATGAAGCCAATACAGTTTCACTATCAGCTCGCTTTGCTAACTCAGTACTCAGTAGTTCAAAAACTTCAACAGCAGTACAGCGATTTTCAAAGCAAATAGCAATAGCAGGATAATGTCTGAGCAACTCTAAAAACTCTGTGGCGTTTAGAGTCAGACAAAGGGTTTCTGTAGAGGCTATGACTGTTTCGCATGGAATCCCCCTGATTAAACTAGTCCAACCCAGGATTTCTCCTCTTTGAACTAATTGCAGCGTTTCAGGCATCTGAGCATTCGGATCATAACCCAGCAAGCGGGCTTGCCCTTCATAAATGATTGATATTTGAGCAGGCATTTGTTCCCGCACCAAAACGCTCTGACCCATGCGGTAGCGTAACATCTCAAACTTTGGAACTAATTTTGCCAGTTCTCGTGTTGGCAGTTGATTGAAGGGAAATAATTCAGAGATGAACTCTTGTATGGAAGCAGTATAAGTCATGCGATTTTGGATGAGTTACTAGTCCTTAATCATTCGTCAGAAATCAAAAGTCCAAGACTTTTGACTGTTGACTTGCACCCTGCTACCCTCCGGGTATGCGCAAAGCGCACGCCTTACGGCTTTAGCCCAGAGGGCGTGCCGTAGGCATACGCCAGTCGCCTGTTGTCGGGAAAACGCCAGATGCTCCACTTGGGGAGACACGCCAGGTGCTACAAGTCGGCACAGCCGCCCAACGCACTGGCTCCCCAAGACCGCACTGGCTCCCCTACCAAGAGCGCTGGTCTCACCTTTTGTCCCACTTTGTGGAAACTCCATCTTGTGACTTAGATGAAGAAGAGATATGACCTGATAAAGTGATAAAAGAAGTTAAAGGTGATAAGAGAAACTAATTATTAGTTCTGCTTTTTGAGCCACATTTCAAACAGTTCATGTGAGCGAGCTCACACATCAGTTGATCCAATTGTGCAAAGATAAATTTTTCCAGTCGTATAAGCACAAACCAACCTCCCATGTGAATAGAACGTCAAAGTTGACATGGTTTACGGATCGAAAGTATATGCACCAATACTGAACGCGCGAAAGTTCAGTAGTTTTCTTTCCTGCTGTGTTACTTGCTCTTTTAATTGGTGTGTGGCAGATTTAAACGACCCTGACTAATTTTTGGTAGGCACTTGTGACGTAGACTTTACTTCTACTTTGTCAGGTATGAAAACCTTTTACAATATCTTCACTATCTTAAGTGTGATTTCAGGCAGATTGCACGGTAAAAATACTATTCATTTCTCAAGGATTTCATCACATTTCCAGTAATATTACTGTATACACGAATATTTGTTACTATAAATATCACATGAAAAATTCTGTTAAGACTTAACCAAAACTATAGCCCCTATTAGCAGGGGCTAGTTAAATCAGAACTTTGGTCACCTAATGGTGATTGTTACTTATAAAACTTAACTGGATGCTGAATGAGTTGCCTGAGAAGTTTTCGCTGTAGGTTGACTTCCACCCATACGAATTTCAGAAGTGAATGAAGCCGTGCTAAAACCATCAATACGTTTCACCACACTCACCCGCATCCGCAAATTGGGACTGGCAAACCACAGGCGTTCCTCATACCACATGGTTTCGTACTCTGTTGTTAAGGTCAATGCGTCATCAGTGCCTATCTTGTAGCGTCCAGCAACTAGGGGTTTCCCAGCAGAATCTATTGGGCGCAGGAATTTGCCTTCATTGGGATTATCTTCATCTGGAACAGCAACGAATACTGTAGAACCAGTGTCTTTTTTTTCACTCCCTGCCATCGTGGCATTCCAAGTCACTTTGGCACCATAACAAGTGCGGCTAGGGTCAACATTGTACTGTTGATACAGTTTCACCACTTCTGGATCATCACTACTCAGTATTTCTATGATTGTGTCTGATTTGCCGTTTTCTGATTGCTTAGAAGCTAAATGGTGACTGGTACGATGGGAAAACCATTTACCAGCACTCAACTGAAAAAACTCTTCAATATTCATCAATGAAATTACCTTGCTTCAAAATCCTTTTCATTTCACTTCTTCCAAGGTAACAGGAGGGAGTCACCCCCCAAAAGAATTCAAAATCGCGTAGCGTTGCGAGCGAAGCGACGCAATCTCAAAATTCAAAAATTTTGACCAAAGCTAAGGGTGTAGAGGAATAAAAGAATAAATGCATTTTCCCTATCCCCTGGTTAATGTATTTCCCTTACACCCTTACACCCTTACACCCTTATACCCCTAGTTTATTTGCTTAACCTGCTTCCTCCAAGCGTTTCAGGGAAATCCTCGCCGCTTCAGCAACGTGGTTATGGCTATCTTTTTCCATGTATTTCAAAGCTGAAATACTTTTTGGACTGGGAAGATGACCTAAGGCTTCTGCAAGACGCTGACGCACTAACCAATCATCTGATTGGGCAAAGCGCAAAATCAAATCCACAGATTCGATATCTTTGATTTCTCCTAATGCAGCGATCGCCGCTTGTTGTAAAATGACTTCTTCACTATCTAATGCTTTTCTGAGGATTTCACGGGCACGACTGTCTTTGAGATTACCAAGTGAAACAGCTGCGCTAAACCGTACCAACCAATCAGTGTCTTCATAAAATATTCGCATTAGGGGTTCAACGGCTCTAATATCACCTAAATATCCTAAAGCACCCGCAGCGTCCGCACGTATACCATAATCCGGGTCAGTTTCTAGGATTCGCACCAAAATTGGGTAACTTTCTTCTGTTTGTTTGACTCCCAAAGCAAAGATTGCCATTGACCTCAGTTGGAGAGACTCGTCATCCAAAACTTTTTTAATCAAAGGGAGTGCGTCCTCTGCCGCAATATGCCTTAATGAGGCGAGGGCTACCATGCGATCGCGCAAATTTGAACTTTCTAACTGAGTGGAAATTTCCTGTAAGCTTGGGACTGCCATCTTTTTAACTTAAATGACTTTTACTATTTTTCTTCATATTAAGTATCATTACAAATTCTCAGAC
>NZ_QMEB01000096.1:0-3843 GCF_012912135.1 Brasilonema bromeliae SPC951
CACTTTCAGGAACTAGGACGTTTTTGGTAAATTTCGAGCCGTCGTCATAAACCATTTTTAATTCTTTACTACCCAATCTTTTATCGACAATTGGGCGAAAATCTTCTTTGAGAGTTGGTTTAAAAACGTAGTATTCGTCTGGGTTCACGGAACCTTGAACAACGTTTTCTCCTAAACCGTATGCTGCGCTAATCAGTGCAGCATCCTTGAAACCTGTCTCTGTTTCAATGGAGAACATCACCCCAGAAGATGCTAAATCAGAACGTACCATTTTTTGCACGCCAACAGCGAGGGCTACGCTGAAGTGGTCAAATCCCTTAATATGGCGGTAGGAAATGGCACGGTCTGTAAACAGGGAAGCAAAACATTTGTGACAAGCGGCTAAAACTCCTTCTATACCAGTTACATTGAGGTAACTTTCTTGCTGTCCGGCAAAACTGGCGTCGGGGAGATCTTCAGCGGTAGCACTTGAGCGCACTGCTACATCTGTATCTGGATTGTATCGCTCACATAAAGCAAGGTACGCGTTAACAATTGCCTCTCTTAATTCTTTTGGAAACGGTGTGTGTAGCAGGAGCGATCGCGCCTTTTTCCCTCGTTCTCGTAAATTTTTGACATCTTCTACATCTAAGTCAGAAAAGAGTTCGCGCAGTTTTTCTTCTAGCCCAGCACCTTCAATGAAATAGCGATAAGCGTAAGCTGTGGTAGCAAACCCGATGGGAACATTAATGCCTTTGGGTGTCAATTGTTGAATCATCTCACCCAAAGATGCATTCTTACCACCAACTATGGGTATGTCGGTAATGCCAACCTGATCAAACCACAGGACGAGCGATCGCTCTTTGGAGGATGATTCTAATAACGTATCTTTTGCTACTGTAACCATAAATATTTACCTCCCTTTTTGATGCCCTGGTTGTTCGAGGATTGCTTGCCTCTACGTAAGGTATACCACATTAAATTGTAAACGTTTTTATACTTTCTTAAGGTTTTCCAGAAGGAATTTTAGATTTTGGACTGACAAATCATCCAAAATCTAAGTTCTCTCATGAGTAAGAGTGCATTTGCACTCTTCTAGAGTAAAAATATAGATTTTGCTTGGTTAAATCCACATTGGCGATTGATATATACTAACTTGTTTTCATTTGCCAACATGATAGAAATGACACTGTGTATGACTGCAACAGGATAAGACATCTATGACTACTCTTTAAGATTCAACGATTCCGGAATTTTGTGTGTTATTGCTGGAGCTATATTTGTACCGCACGGTGTTTCATTTCAAATGAAAATTCTAGTAAATTTGTCAAGCTAGCTGTTAAATTGATTGGCAAGAATGGCAGACAGACTCTAATTCTATCTTTACTAAATTCGTTTATAATCCGTCGTTTTCTGTAATCTGCTTGTCACTTCAGTCAAGCACCCGTAAAACCGTGATTTAACCATATTTTAAGTCAGAATTGACACATTAAACCGTGTCAAATCGCCTCATAAAAAGGTTTGAGAGGAGATGCTTTGAGAATCCTTAGGATTATTGAAAGTTATTCTCATAAATTAGCAAGCAAATTACAACCAAGTTATACTGATTAAACATTCTCTGGCTAGCTGTATTGCTTACGATACACTGAAGCGCCTCTGTACTGTAAATCAGCCATGTTTGAGCATTGTTCTCCTCGATTCATACAGCGTTTGAGTACACGTCAGAAAAAACCTTTTTGTGAAGATAGAACAACAGGAGACTCGCTGATTGCTAAACTACCCATTGATACTAGATTTGTGTTATCACTAGCGAGCCATTTTAGGAAGGAGCAGTCGTGGGTAAGTACGACAAGTTTTTTAACTCAAAAAAAACATTAGAAGAATCAATCAGTCCAGAAGAAGCAGTTGCGGCGATCGCAGTTGTCACAGCTGCTGCTGATTCTTCATTAGAAGAACTGGATCCAGATTTTTTAGCGGATATCCTCTGGGGACTGGAGATTTTTGAGGAATACTCAGATGATGAATTATTAGAAACGCTGGATAAAGTCGTAGCCATTGCAGAGGAAGCTCAGATAGGAGCACTATTTAATGCTGCAAAAAATTCTCTGACAGACGACTTAGTACTGGATGCTTATGCTGCGGGAGTCAGCGTACTTGTAGACGAAGAGGAGGTACGTATTCCCAAAGGAAAAACGACTTTGCTCAAAAAGCTCCAAGAAGCCTTGCAAATTAACGATGAAGATGCTAAAGAAGTGATAGACGAGGTGATCGCCGCCTTTGAGGAGATAGAAAATGAAGACTTCCTAGAAGACGAGGATGAGACAGAACTTGAGGAAGACTTAAACCCAAACGTGTATGAATCACCCTCAGGTAATTTTATAGTTCTAATTCCTGTGAACTCTCAACAAGGTGGTAGAGTTGAAACTCAAGAAAGCTCAGTCAGCTTTTCTGATGACTCTGGCAGATTGTTGAGAATCGATTATTTCCCTATCTCCTCAAAACAGACTGAGGAAATGGATTCTGTGGGACACCAAGAATATCTGCGTTCATTTCTCCTAAGTAAGTATGTGCCTCAAACAATAGTTGCTAATTTACCAGATGCTCAAGTTAAACATACTGAATATCTGGAAGACATATTAGAAGGGGCTTACTTCGTATTAGTTGATATGCCCCAAGGTTCAACAGTTACGAAAACAGGAAACAACGGTACTGCAACTAAGTTGAATGCATACCGTGGTGTTCTAGCATTTAGCTATGGTGACCTTTTGTATATCGTCAGCAGTCAGCAGAGCTTTTCTGATGGAGAAAAACCAGATTCTCTTGAAGAAGAAGCTGAAGCTATCAAGCAGAATGTTTTAAGTTTCGTTGATACTATCGAGTTTCTTTAGGGTTAACGAGCTTTTACCAATTTTCACTACAGGGGTAGACGCGTGATGGTTTGTTATGAGACACCACACCTGTTCTATCCCTGTTGTTTATCAGTTATCAGTTACCAGTTATCAGTTGTTCATTATTTACTGTTTACTGTTCACTGTTCACTGTTCACTAAATCATTTTTGTCCGTGCTGGATCAAGTCGCAAAGTCGCGATCTGCGCTTCGCAGCAGCGCTTCGCTATCGCAGCCGCAAACATTCCGACTTGACTCTAGGGCGTTCTTCTGGAGCTATGTTCATTTTAGCCATGAGCGCACTGGCTACGGGATTTTCTTGTCGCAAGAAATTCCGCCAATTTAAACGATTTAGCTGGAGTACTACGTAGTTGAGTTAAGAATAATGCTAGCTTAGGTTAAGCAAAGCGCAATTCAACAAAACCCAAGATGAACATTGGGTAATGTCCACAGGACATACTACATGAATGTTCTTCAACTTAACATACATAGTTTTCTATTTTTAGCTCTAACAGAACCGTATTGAAATACAAGGAAATTTTATAATGCCTACTACCAGTAATATTGATAGTCGATTGATGAGTTTTGGTGAATTGCTTGCAGGTAATAATTCTTACTCTGTACCCAGCTTTCAAAGGGATTATTCTTGGACAGAAGCAGAAGTTCAACAGCTTTGGGATGATATCACACAGACGTTGGAAGAGGGACGTACAGAACATTTTATTGGCTCAGTTGTTGTGAACAACTCCAACAAGCCTAAGCTGATGTTGATAGATGGACAACAACGTTTAACAACAGTATCAATATTGATGTGTGTACTTAGGGATATAGCCAAGGAAAAAGGAGATAATCAGTTAGCCCAAACTATATCGCAGGAGTATTTAGGTTCATTAAATCTGCGAACTCGTAAAACAGAATCTAAATTAGTCCTCAATGAAAGAAATAATCAGTTTTATCAAGAAAATATTGTTGAATCA
>NZ_QMEB01000096.1:3853-7347 GCF_012912135.1 Brasilonema bromeliae SPC951
AGATTTACAAAATATTTCTAAAAAGAGAAATCTAGAAAAATCGAATAAATTACTTATTGATGCATACTTGTTACTTTTCAAGCAAATTAGTAAGAGAATCACAGAGCAAGGAGATTTTGCAGAATTTATCATCGAAATTGAAGAGTGTATTAGGGATAGATTACTGTCAATTTTAATAGCAGTTGCAGATGAAGCTAACTCCTACTTAATCTTTGAAACTTTAAATGATAGAGGTCTGGATTTGTCAGTTGCTGACCTACTGAAAAACTATTTATTTTCACGAGCAACTGATAAATTAAAAGATGTACAAAAAAAGTGGGAAGAAATCAATCTTTTAGCAGATAGATTTGAGTTAACCAAGTTTATCCGTCACTACTGGCTATCCAAATATGAACTTGTGACTGAAAAGAATTTATATCGTAAGATAGCAGAGAAAGTGCGTAATTCACTTCAGGTTTTTGATTTTGTTAGCCAGTTGCGGGAAGCTGCTGAAGTTTATGGTGCGTTTGAAAACTCCCAAAGCCATGTTTGGGATTCATATGATTCAGGCTTGAAACAGGATATTGAGCGGCTTAGTCTTTTCAAAGTAAGTCAATGCTATTCAGTTTTAATTGCAGCAAAAGAAAGCTTACCAGATGAGCTTTTTCCAAAAGTTCTAAGGATGATAGTTATTCTTTCGTTTCGGTATAACGTTATCTGTAGTTTGAATCCTAACAAGCTAGAAGCTGCATACAGTAAGACTAGTAAATATATTCAAGAACAAAAGCCAAAATCTGTGAAAGCTATCTTCGAGGAACTAAAAGAATTTTACCCTAGCGATATACATTTCAAAAGAGCATTCGCAGAGAAGATCATAGCAGCAAGCAATGCAAAGCTAGCACGATACATTTTAAGCGAGATTAATCAGCATTACATGGACAGTAAGGAATTGATTGCAAACCCAAACGCAACAGAGTTGAATTTAGAGCATATATTACCTCAAACTCCAAGTGAAAAATGGCTTGTAGAGTTTCCTAAAACTGATTACAATCAATACATTTATAGATTAGGTAACATGACTTTGTTAGATTCGTCTATCAATCGAAAAGTAGGCAATACTTCATTTCAAGACAAATGTGCTACTGCCTTTTCTACATCTCAATTGGAAATTACAAAAGAAATTATAAATTACCGTGTTTGGAGTCCAAAACAAGTTGAAGAAAGGCAAAGCAAAATGGCTGAGGCGGCTTGTCAAATTTGGCGTTTGGGCTACTAGTTTTGCTTAGTAAAAAAGCCTTTATGTATATTTTGTTGAGAGTATTTACGTCAAAATCGCTCCACCCATCAACCGCTCATACCGATACTTCAACTCTTCTTTCATCAAATACCAACGTTCCAAAGTTGCATCTATCTCTATCACCTTTTCCGCTGCTTGTCGCGCCAAAATTAACACTTCCTCATCTTCCACTAAACTCGCCAAGGTAAAATCTGGCACACCTGATTGACGAGTCCCCAAAACTTGCCCAGGACCACGAAAGCGCATATCCATTTCTGAGATGAAAAAGCCATCCTGAGATTGTTCCAAAACCCTCAGACGTTGCTGCGCATCTGAACTTTTGGAACTACTCAGTAAAAGACAATAGGACTTAGCTGCACCTCGACCAACACGTCCCCGGAGTTGGTGCAACTGAGATAAGCCAAATCGCTCTGCATTTTCAATGAGCATAACTGTTGCATTAGGCACATCTACACCCACCTCCACAACGGTGGTGGAAACCAAAATTTGAGTTTCGTTATCGCGGAATTTGGTAATTGCTTCGTCCTTTTCCGCTGAACTCATACGACCATGAAGCAGCCCCACCTGAAACTCTGGAAAGATACTTTCCTGTAACTTTTTATGCTCTTCTACTGCCGATCGCAAATCCAACTTTTCTGATTCTTCCACCAATGGCAAAACTACATAAGCTTGTCGTCCTTGGGCAATTTCCCGGCGAATAAGCTCATAAGCATGGCTACGTTGCTGACCCATGAGCACAGTTGTCTGAATCTTTTGCCGTCCTGGTGGTAACTCATCAATCTGACTCACATCCAAATCCCCGTGTATTGTCAATGCCAAAGTTCGAGGAATCGGAGTTGCTGTCATAGTTAATACATGGGGTTGCTCGCCTTTTTGCTGCAAACGCGCTCGTTGTTCCACTCCAAAACGGTGTTGCTCGTCAATAACAACCAAACCCAATCGCTGAAAGTTTACAGGGTCTTGAATTAAGGCATGAGTTCCCACCAAAAGCGGCAATTCACCCGTTTCTAACTGAGCGTGAATTTGTCGTCTTTTTGCAAGTTTCGTAGAACCAGTCAGTAATTCCACTGGTAAATGCAGGAGGTTAAACCAACTCACTAACTTGCGATAATGCTGTTCTGCCAAAACCTCTGTGGGAGCCATCAGTGCTGCTTGATACCCAGACTGAAGAGCAGCAAGGATAGCAACTACAGCAACAACAGTTTTACCAGAACCGACATCCCCTTGCACCAGACGATTCATTGGTGCAGGTTTTTCCAAGTCATTGAGAATTTCGTTAATGACTCGTTGCTGTGCGTTAGTCAGTTTAAACGGCAAAATTTCGGAAAATTTTTCCAGTAATTGACCTTTTGGGGCAAGAATCGCACTGGTTTGAGTTTCCTTGGCTTTCTGTTGACGTTGGAGTAACCCAAGTTGCAGGTAGAAAAATTCATCGAAAACGAGGCGGCGACGGGCAGCTTGGAGGTTATCGCTGTCTGGGGGAAAATGGATATTATGAATTGCTTCCTTCAATTCCATCAAATTATACTTATCTCGCAGACCGCTAGGCAGTGTATCTTTGAGATGAACAGTAGAAGGTAAAGCAGCAATAACTGCCTGTCGTACCAAATCCGCCCCCACTCCCTCTGTCAGCGGATAAACAGGGACTATCCTACCAATCATTAAAGACTCAATTGTATCTCCTGGATGTCCCAAAACCTCCAGTTCTGGGTCTTCCAACGTTAGACCGTATTTACTTTCTTTCACCAACCCGCATGCTGCTACAATACTACCATTCGGGTAGCGACGCTTGAAACTTTCCTGCCAAGCACGACTGGTATAGCGTGTACCAGCAAAAAATCGGCTGATTTTGATCTGACCCGTCTGATCACGTAGCAGCACTTCTAAAATCGTCAATTTGTTGTTTTTGGGAGTTGTAAAGCAGTTACACCGCTTCACCGTTGCCACTATTGTCACCGTCTCCCCCGCCGTCAACTCCTGAATATTTACCTGACGAGCATAGTCAATATGGTCACGGGGATAATAGGAAAGTAAGTCACGCACAGTGTATAAACCAAGACGTGCTAAATTAGCAGATTTTCTGATGCCTATTTCTGGTAAGTCACTCAACTTTTGGTCTAGATTGGGAGCAAGGTTCCGACTGACTTCAGCAACAATTGGAGATTTTGAGAGTGGAGAGTAGCCAGAAGAATTTTCTTTTGCTCTCCGACTCCCCTGC
>NZ_QMEB01000096.1:7357-20851 GCF_012912135.1 Brasilonema bromeliae SPC951
CCCCTGCTTTTCTGCTTCCCCTGCTTCCGAAGCTTCCCCTCCCTCTTCAACCACTTGCTGAACTTGGTAGAGATACCTACGAGTCTCTGCGACTAAGTGTTGTCTATCTTCCAGTTCCAGATTGGGATAATTAGCAAATTCAGCTGCCAATTCTTGCCAGCGACGACGTTCAATACCAGGTAAGCCTATGGGGAATTTGCCAAAAGTCAGGGTAAGAAACTCACTGAAGCGGTATTGTTTACCCAGCAAATCAGCAAAGCCTTTTTCTGCTTCTATTGCCAAAGCTTTCTGTAATCGTATCCAATCTGGTTTGTCATTAGTCATTAGTCATTAGTCATTAGTCATTAATCATTAGTCATTAGTCATTAGTCATTAGTCATTTGACTTCGGACAAAGAACAGATCACTAATCCTCAGACCAAATAGCACGCCATGCTGCTTCAGCTTGAGCAATTGAACGTTCCCGCTGTTGTTTTTGATACTCTTGCCCTCGTCTACGGAGATTCAGTAAGACAGTGTGAATCTGCTTGCGATAAGACGAGAGTGTCGGATCAGCAAACTCAATTTCCCCAAGCCGCAGATTAATAGCCATGATTTGTGTCAAGTTAGAGTCTTCTGATTCCTGCTCATTGTCAATTTCAATCACCAAGTTTAATAGGTTGGGGGGTCCTGGCATCACTTCACCAGATGCTTCTGATGCAGCGGCTGCAGCTGCTTCTAAAATCGGTTCTGGTAATTTCTTAGGTAAGATCCCTGCTTTTTGTAAGCGAAGATTAGCCTCACGAGAAACTCTTTTGAGCTTCTCTTGTGTCACTCTCTCTATATTCTGTTGCCATTTTACTAGTTCTACAGGGTTAGAGGTGTTTGGAAAAGAGGACACGCTTTGCAGCGAGGATAAAGAGAATAAAGTTGAGGAGGTAAGCGTTGGTGGGAGAGTTGAGGAAGGTGGGAGAGTTGAGGGAGTTACCGGACCTGAGGGAGTTAGAGGAGTGGGTGAAGTCGTTAGGGGAGTTAGGGAAGTGGGAGAAGTGGGTAGAGTTATGGGAGTAGGAGAAGAGGGTTTATCTGTTTCCTCATCTTCCTCATCCTCATCAATTTCCTCGTCTTCCTTGTGTTGTTCCGCTGCTTCCTTCTGCTGCTCTTGTTCAGTCTTGATAAAATCTTGCAACTGTTGGGCTGTTTGTTGACCCAACTTACGAATGGCTTGTTGCAATTGTTGCCGCTGATTCAATGACAAACTCAAAAAGGTTTCAGGATACCCTTGGGTACACAGGTGATAAGTCGCCAGAATCAGCTGCCTCTGTACGGTTTGCCCCAAGGCAGTTAGATAATTTGTGTAGGCGTTTCGGAGTTCTTTTGCGATCGCCTCTATCGCTTCCTCTAATGCTAAAATCTCCCGTTCAATTTGCTCGATTGCTTTCGCCATATCTTCTTGCTATCATGCATCTGGAGCTTTTTATGGTACAAATGTATTTATGGATTTTCAAATAACCACCCAAAAAATTTTGGAATTTTAGGCTTTTGGATATTGAATTTTGGATAGAGACTTTAATCTATAGTAACGTTCGCTCAATAGTAGTCATTTTTCTTGACTTTAATCATCCAGTAGAAAACCTGAAATTTAGCTCAGTTTGAATGAAAAACAGGTCAGCTAAGCTTGCTTGACCTGTCTTGGAATCATCTTGTGTCCCAAGTCTATTGTCCAGAACTAATGACAAACGACTCAATTACTTGCTGCCCATTTGTGCAGCGACTTCTTCAGCAAAGTTACTTTCTTGCTTTTCAATGCCCTCGCCCAGGATATAGCGAACGAAGCGACGAACTTGGATACTATCGCCCAGTTTTGAGGCGTTTTGCTTAATCAATTCTTCTACTGTGATACTCTGATCGCGAATATAAGGTTGATCTAGCAAACTCATTTCTTGTAGACGTTTTTCAATTCGTCCTTGAACAATCTTTTCTTTGATGTTCTGGGGCTTGTTTGCCAAGTCATCCCGCCCCATTTCAATATCCTTTTCTTTTTGGGCAACCTCAGCGGGAATTTCGTTTACGTTCACGTACTCAACGTTTGGGCAAGCCGCAACTTGCATGGCTACATTCCGTCCCAGAGTTTGATACTCTGAAGGATTAGCCACTGAATCATTCTGATTGTTCAGTTCGACTAACACACCAACTCGACCGCCAGTGTGGATGTAGCTGTCTACTACCCCTTTTGTGTCTTCTGCCAGTTCAAATTTGGTAAAGCGACGCAGTTGGATATTTTCACCAAGTTTACCACTCGTTTGCTTGATGAAATCTTCTACGTTAACACTTTCATCTTCAATGTAAGGTTGAGCCAGCAAAGATTCAACACTTTCAGCAGTGGTTGCTTGCTTCGCCAGATTTTGAACGAGGGCTTTAAAATCTTCGTTACGGGCAACAAAATCAGTTTGGCAGTTGAGTTCTATGAGCACACCAACCCGACCTTCTGGTTGAATGTATGTATCTACCAGACCCTCTGCCGCAATACGTCCTGCGCCCTTATCGGCTTTAGCGATGCCCTTTTGTCGCAGCCACTCGATGGCTTTTTCTATGTCACCATCATTTTCTTTTAGTGCCTTTTTGCAGTCCATCATGCCGGCACCTGTTTTCAGACGTAGCTCTTGGACGATTTTTGCAGATATTTCCGCCATGTTGCCTCAATTCCTACTTCACTGACAGTTTTAATTGCTCTCAAATAAAATTTTGAGTTCTGAGTTTTAAGAAAGTCCTGAGTAATGAGTTCTGAGTACTAAGTCAAAGGAACTCACCCTCCGGGTATGCCTGCCTTCGCCTGACGGCTTTAGCCCTCTGGGCGTGCGCTTTGCGCATACGGCAGTTTGCTTATGCCGGGGAACCCTTTCAGCAGTCTTCCCTCGTCGGGAAACCCTACCAAGAGCGCTGCTTCACCCCCGCACTGCCTCAGCATTTAGCACTAACTTAGGATTTTACCTGCGGCTAGAGACTCATGAATAGAAAGTACCACTAAGTACCGAGTACTACTATCTTACTCGGCACTCGGCACTTAACACTCAAGACTCAGCAGGCAATTATTGTTCTTCTTCTTCGTCGTTGGGAATCCCCAAGTCAGAGTAATCGCGTTCGCCTTCCTCGTAGTCGTAGTCGTCCTCTGCGCCGTCGTAATCTTCGTAATCTTCTACATCCAATTGACCGTGACGACCTTCATAAATGGCGTCCGCCAATTTGCCTACTATCAACTTAATTGAGCGGATGGCGTCATCATTTGCTGGGATGGGAATATCTACGACATCTGGGTCACAGTTAGTATCCAGCATGGACACAATGGGAATTGACAACTTTTGGCATTCTTGCACTGCGTTATACTCCCGCCGTTGGTCTACAATCACGACCACATCGGGAACTTTCCGCATAGCTTTAATCCCACCCAGGTATTTCTGAAGCTTCGTCATTTCCCGACGTAACATTGAGGCTTCTTTTTTTGGCAGCAAATCGAGAGCGCCATTTTCTTCCCGACGTTCCAAATCTTTGAGGCGATCTACGCGGGTTTTGATAGTTGCCCAGTTAGTGAGCATTCCACCCAACCAACGCTGGTTAATGTAGTGAGAACCACAACGGGCGGCTTCTTGGGCAACGATTCCTGCTGCTTGCCGTTTGGTACCAACAAACAAGAATTTCTTGCCCGCCTCAGCTTGTGACCTCATGTATGTATAAGCTTCTTCCATCAACTGGGCAGTTTGCACCAAGTCGATGATGTGTACTCCATTACGAGATGTGTAAATGTATGGAGACATTTTTGGATTCCATCTACGGGTTTGATGCCCAAAGTGAACCCCAGACTCCATCATTTGAGCCAATGAAACAACAGCCATGTTTTTTACTCCTATTCGGGTTAAACCTCCATTCAGGCGTATTTCCAAAATCAGGAAACACCCGACGTACTCCTGAATGTGCGAGATTAATGAACCATACTAAGGTAACATACTTGTGGCAGCTATTGGGGAATTAAAAATGTTGAGAAAATACAACATTTAAAAGAGGAAATTACTACACCTGTACAAGCACAAAGCCGATGCCCCCAGAGTTTCTTTTCAGGTTGCCTTTTGCATTTGGGAGTAAGCTTGATAAACGCCCTTGACGTTATACCAGTTAAGAAAAATTCGAGCAGCTTCTAAAGCTAACTGTGGTTTTCCTAAATCAATTAGCCATTGCAAAAATGGTGCCATTGTATGTTCGTTGAGGATGCCATTCAATGATAGAATTCCCCAAAGTAAGCGATGCAACCAAGTCATTTGAATCATCATTCGCACTTCCCAAGTAGGATGCTTTTGATAAAACAACACTCCCATACGTCCACGCTGAATTTCTTTGTCAATCAAGCGAGGTACTTGTTGTAAGTTGAAGGGTGGATGCCAGTGATAGCCGACAGCATCTGGACATTTGATAAGTTTTAACCCAAGATTTTTGAGTCTGACACCTAGTTCTAAATCTTCCCAACCATAGAGTTGAAAACGAGTGTCAAAAAGTCCAGCTTTCTCTAACCAATGCTTGGGGATGGCTACATTTCCTGTGGCAAAAAAAGCTGCGGAGAAATCTGTTATTTTGTATGGCTCAGAAGTGGGGTTGTCAAAATTACAAGTATTAATGACTGCACCATAGGTAAAGAAGCGATCGCTCCCCAATTTTTCCTTTCCTTGCACCAGCGCTGACTCATGGGCTTGCAGGAAATTCTCCGTCACAACTAAATCACTATCAATAAAAATAATAGTGTCCCCTAATGCCTTTTCTACTCCCAAATTACGCGCTGCTGCTGGTCCAGTATGGTTTTGACAAAACGTTCTCACATGGGGAAACTCGTCTTTGTGGGCTTCTAACCACTCCAATGTGCCATCAGTGGAACCATCATCCACCAAGACAATCTCGTAACCTTCTAGAGACGTTGCATGCCCCTGTAGAGACGTTGCATCCCCTTGTAGAGACGTTGCATCCCCTTGTAGAGACGTTGCATGCAACGTCTCTACATCATAAAGCTTCTGTCTCTCCAAAGCTCTGAGGCACTTTTCTAAAATTGGCTTGCGATTATAAGTTGGAATAACAACGCTAAAAAACACAGTCTCACCCACAACACTAAACAATTCAAAATTCAAAATCACCGTTCGCGCAGCGTGCCCTCTGGGCATAGATTTGAATCTCCTTCACCAGACGCTGCGCGTAGGGAACAGCACGACGCCTTACGGCTAACGCCCAAACCGCGTGCGCTTGCGCTTACGGAGGAAACCTCCCTCCGGGTTCGCCAGTCCCCCAAACTCCTGCAAAGACGCTACGCGAACGTGACGGAAACCGCCAAGACGGGGGCTGGACTCACCGCTCAAACTTCTCTCAAAATTCAAAATTCAAAATAAAAAAACGAGCGTGCTAGTCTACCTTCAGGATAGGACACTAAGGACTACAGCACTGTTCCCTAAAGCGAAACCACCCCAGTCCTTTTCGGTTTAGAGGTGGTTGAAATAAGTGTTGTGGTACAACAAGCAGTTTTTATCTGTTGAAAGTCGCTTTCCGACGGTGTTTGCGTAGCAGAAAACCTGCCCCAAGTATACCCAAGCCAACTAATGCTGGAGTGGCTGTTGGTTCTGGAACCGCGCGAGGAGTCCGCAAGGAGAATTTCAGGATAGCGTTACCTATAGAAGGACTTCCTGGGGGAGCAAGTTTGTCCTCCTCAGTAAAATCTATTTTGCCTGTGACGTTTTGGAATATACCTGTTCCACTAGTGATTGTTATAGTACCAGCACCCTTAATTGTGCCTTCAATCGGGTTAATTTCAGCGCTGTCATTTGCTAATCCAAATAACTTATTGGAACCATCACCGTAGTATATGTCGCCAAGTACTTTGCCTTCTATGCCAAATACGGTTGGATCTGAATTGAATCTGGTAAATGTGTTGGCTCCACGAGGCTCAGACTGTCCATAAGTATTACTAGTAAATTTAGTCAATCCGTAAGGAGCATCAGCATTTTCTCCTGTGATAGTTGCCCTGAGAATGTTCTGTTCTGGTAGGAACGGGTTAATCTCGACTGATGTCTTATAGTTAGTAGTAAATTCATAGGTATTATAGGTAGTCTGCTGTGCGCTCGCGCTTTGCACATTTAACCCAAAACCGCCGAAAGCTAAAGCTACTGGTATAAACCATTTGATGCGTGAACGGAGCATAATTTACCCTATATTCTATGTTAAGAAGACACTGAGTATAAACAAATAATTTGCCTAACTTAATTTTACGTAATAATGAGGAAAAACGTAATAAATTTGTTATAAAGCAGTCGTAAAGTCATTGTGAATTTTAGTTAAACGAATAAAAGTACTAATTAATACACAGTAGGAAACGTACTGCAATAGAAAACGTCAGTTGTCTAGCAATGCCCACCGTAAGCTAATTTGTGGGCATTATTCATGCTAAAAATGTAATTTACATAGGGTTACTTGGATCATGCTTTTAGAGCAAGATTGCAACTGTAGGTGTTTAGATAATTCGGTCAAAACAAATCAAAACAGTCGAAAAACTCAGCTTTTATCAATCACTGTTTGTTTACTTGCTGGGTTTTTTGTTGCTGAGTGGAGTGTCGGTTTGTGGAGCGGAAGTTTATCTCTACAGGCAGATGCGGAACACATTCTTTCTGATATTGCAGCTTTGGGAATATCGTTGTTAGCTAGTTGGTTAGCACAGCAACCTGCTACTGCGAGGGCAACATTTGGACATCGCCGGATTGAAGTTATGGCGGCTTTGGTAAATGGATTAAGTTTGCTTGTGATTGCTATTTTTATTTGTTGGGAAGCAATTCACCGCTTTCAAAGTCCACAAGAAATTTCAGGCTTGCCCATGTTAGCGATCGCCGTGTTAGGTTTAATCGTCAATTTGCTCAACATAACTTTGCTGCATCCCCACTCACATGACGACTTAAATCTACGAGGTGCTTTGCTTCATATCATCGCTGATACTGCTAGTTCTGTGGGTGTGATGGTTGCTGCTGTTGTGATTCACCTTTGGAATTGGTTGTGGGCAGATACAGCTATTAGCTTAGTAGTTGCTGGCTTTATGGGTTTAAGTGCTTTGCCGCTTGTCCGAGAAAGTCTCTCAATTCTTTTGGAGTACGCACCAAAATCAATTAACCCTGCTGAGGTGGAAGTTTTTCTGAAATCTTTTCCGAAGGTTTTGCAGGTGGAAAAACTCTACATTTGGAGAATAACCAGAGAACAGGTGATGCTTTGCGCTCATCTGAGTGTGGATTGTGCGACTGTTGAAGAACGCGATCGCCTACTCGGGCAATTACAAACTCATCTGGAGCAAACTTTTGGCGTCAATCAGATAACTTTACAACTTACTAAGCCTAAGTCTTTGGCAGCAATGCCAATTCATCCTTTGTTCAAGCAAGATTTAATTTCAATGCTATCCCTAGAGAAGAAATAATAACAAGAAAAAATTTCCAATAATCGGTCATGTAATCAAAAATGTTGAGAATATGAACAGATTATGATTAAATCCTTGAGTTGAAAAATACACCGAAATAGGTTAGATAATAGTGACTCATTGTTGAGTTTTGCTAACTGGAGAGATAAATGGGTCGCGCAAAGAAAGTAGTTTTGGCTTATTCTGGTGGTGTAGATACCTCTGTGTGCATTCCTTACCTCAAGCATGAATGGGGTGTGGAAGAAGTGATCACTCTAGCAGCAGATTTAGGACAGGGGGATGAACTAGAACCTGTCAGAGAAAAAGCTTTGAAATCAGGTGCCAGTGAATCGCTGGTAGTGGATGTCAAAGAGGACTTTGTGAAAGACTACGCTTTTCGCGCAATTCAGGCAAATACTCTTTATGAAAATCGCTATCCTCTAAGTACTGCCCTTGCTCGTCCGTTGATTGCCAAAGCTTTAGTAGAAGCGGCAGAAAAATACGGTGCGGATGCGATCGCTCACGGATGCACTGGTAAAGGAAATGACCAAGTGCGCTTTGATGTTTCCGTGGCTGCGCTTAACCCCAATCTCAAAATACTTGCCCCAGCGCGAGAATGGGGAATGAGTCGTGAGGAAACCATCGCCTACGGGGAACAGTATGGCATTCCCTCGCCAGTGAAGAAAAAGTCTCCCTACAGCATTGATCGTAACTTGCTTGGTCGGAGTATTGAAGCAGGTCCTCTGGAAGATCCCAATGTGGAACCACCAGAAGAAATTTATTTGATGACGAAGGCGATCGCCGACAGTCCCGACAAACCAGAGTACGTTGAAATTGGATTTTCCAGAGGAATTCCTACCACCCTTAATGGCGAATTCATCAACCCAGTTGATTTGATTCAACAACTGAACCAGGTGGTTGGAAATCACGGTGTTGGGCGCATCGACATGGTAGAAAACCGCTTGGTAGGTATCAAATCGCGGGAAATTTATGAAACTCCCGCTTTGATCGTGTTAATTCAGGCACACCGCGATTTAGAAAGCCTGACTTTGACAGCAGATGTCACCCACTATAAGCGTGGAATTGAGGAGACTTACAGTCAATTAATTTACAACGGTCTGTGGTATAGTCCCTTGAAAGCTGCACTGGATGCCTTTATTCAAAAGACACAAGAACGAGTGTCTGGAACTGTGCGGGTGAAATTATTTAAAGGCAACGCTACCATAGTTGGGCGTAGTTCCGAAAATTCTCTTTACACTCCCGACTTAGCAACCTATGGTGCTGAAGATAAATTTGACCATAAGGCAGCAGAAGGTTTTATTTACGTTTGGGGATTACCAACGCGCATTTGGTCACAACACCAAAACGATAGATAAATTATGGTTTGTAGGGGTTGTATGCCCCTTGATTAAACCTGTAAAAATCCGGGCGAGAGTTCAACCCTCGCCCGGATTTTTCTAGATTTGACCCAACTCCCTTATGGAGTGCAACTGGCGTGCAAGTCTGGAGTTGATTTATCTGTGTTAATCTGTGTTAATCTGTGGTTCCAAATATTGGAATATCACTTTTGCAAAAGGTTGACTATTGACTAAGAACTAGTGACCAATGAATAAAAAGTGGTTTCGGATTGGCATCGTGGGTGTATTCTTGCTGTCACTCGCCTTGCGATTTTGGGGATTGGGAAGATTTAACACCTTTGTCTTTGACGAAGTTTATTACGCTAAATTTGGTAATAATTACCTTACCCATACACCATTTTTTGATGGTCATCCACCACTAGGTAAGTATATGATTGCACTGGGGATTTGGATTGGTAGCCATATTCCCTTTTGGCAAGATGAGGTGAATGGGTTTACTGGTTCAGTCATGTCACCCGTCGCTTACCGTTGGATGAATGCCTTTTCTGGTTCATTTATCCCTATAATAGTCGCCGCCATTGCCTATCAGATAAGTTATCGTCGTGGTTTTGCTTTACTTGCTGGTTTGTTCACCGCTTGTGATGGCATATTTCTTGTAGAATCTCGCTATGCCCTCATCAACCAGTATATTGTCATCTTTGGATTGCTGGGACAGTGGTTTTTCTTATTGGCATTAGCAAAACAAAGACAACAACGCAGGTTTTGGTTAATACTTTCTGGCATCGCTTTTGGTGCATCAGCTGCTACCAAGTGGAATGGTTTGTGGTTTTTGCTAGGGACTTACCTCCTCTGGATATTAGCTTGGGGAATTCGCTGGTGGCAATCTTTCAGCTTTGTTGACAACGAAACTTCGCCTCAACTTCAACAAGAATTTATTTCTCATCCTCCCCAGACCAGAAGTGGAAGAAAACGCAGTCCAAAAATTTCTTCATTGTCTTTTTTAACCCTGTCTAACTCTGGCTTATTTGGGACAAGTACACAGAAAAATTTTCCGGAAAATGTCAGTTCGGAATCTTCCAATAATAATGGACAGGTCAATCTAACGCCATTGCAAAAATTAACTCAACTTCATCTAATTCACATTATTATTTATTTCGGTTTTCTCCCTTTAATAGTTTACAGTTTAATTTGGATACCTCATTTACTCTTAAATACAAGCTATGGATTTCTAGAACTACACAAGCAAATTTTACTGTTTCATGAACGTCTTGGTGGTAATACTCCTAAGGTGCATCCTTACTGTGCTGCTTGGTATAAGTGGCCCTTGATGACTCGACCAATGGCGTATTTTTACCAAACGGCACAAAGTCTTAAGGAACCACCACCTGTTATGGGACCTCCTTTGCCAGCAGGTGCGGGGAAAATCATTTACGATGTCCATGCAATGGGCAATCCGTTTTTATGGTGGTTTGGCGTTGCGGCGCTTTTATTTTTAGTTGGAACGCTGGTGTGGCGATTCCTCATTCCTTTGGTCAGGCAAAAACGCTTTTCTCCTCCAAGGACATTGAGTGTTGATACTTGGATTGCCTTATATATAGTGATCAATTATATTGCTAATTTACTGCCTTGGGTAAGAGTAAATCGTTGCGTTTTTATCTACCACTATATGACGGGTGTGGTGTTTGCATTTTTAGCGATCGCTTGGCTTGTGGATCAGTGCTTACGTAGTTATCATATTCCACTCCGCGCTGTTGGTGTGACTATTACCTTTATTATTGTGAGTGCTTTTATTTTTTGGATGCCTATTTATTTAGGTTTACCTCTTTCAAATTTTGAATATAGACCAATGCGGATGTGGTTTAATTCTTGGATTTAGAATTAGAAATTTAACAACAACTCAGTGAAAGCCACAGATCCCCGACTCCTTTAAAAGTTGTCGGTGATCAACTTTGCTCACAAATGATTTAAGATCACTCCCCAAAAAGTGGACGCTATAGTGCGGAATTCAACCCGCGATCAAGAGTGTTGACCACATCTTTTTGATGCCTACTTGTATCAACATTAAAGTGAAAGGGTATAAGAAGGTAACAAATGGAAAATATATCTTGCTCATCTGACTCTTCAGTAACGTCACCTGTTTTTCCTAAGTGCGTACGTGTTTGCCAAAATCGCACTTGTCGCAAGCAAGGTGCAGTCAAGGTGTTAGCGGCTTTTGAAGCGTTACCAACTCCTGAAGTAACTATCACTGGTAGTACCTGTTTGGGACAATGCGGTAATGGACCAATGGTGTTAGTGCTACCTGATATGGTTTGGTACAGTGGTGTTCACCCAAGTGAAGTACCTCTACTGGTAGAACAGCACTTACGCGGTGGTCAAAGAGTGACAAAGATGCTCTATCATCGGTTTCATCCGCAGGGATAATGTTGATTTTTAACAATTTATAGCGATTATAGAGATCTGTACTTTTTTTGACCGAACCAGGACATCTCATTATGAATATTCAGCAGCTACGCCAGTCTTTGAAACTTAAGTGGATAAGTTACTATTACAAGAATCGTTCGTGGTTGGGAAAAATGCGAGTTTGGGGAACTTACGATGCTCAACGTCGCCCTTCCTCTGGTTTTATTTTGGCAGCTTTGTCTGCTTTAGAGCCACAGCTTGAAGAAGTTTTGCCTTTTATTTGCGAACTCAACAACGATCCAGATCAGATTATTGTAGCTTTGGGTCTTAACTTTAATCCTGAGGAGCAGTTACACTTAGTAGAATCGGCTGATTCTGTAGCCCAAAGCGAGGTGAACTGTGAGTCTGTTCTCCAGACATTTCCCAACCATCAGTCTGTAACTCCCAATATAGTTACCACAGCAAAAGAAGAAAAAGAAATAAAAGAAAATAACAGCAAACCTGTACCATCTGTTGCAGTAACTACCGCAGTTCCTTTTCAAACACTCAGCGAGTGTAAATATTTGACTTTTGCTGCAACTGCTAATCAGGAGAAAAGTTTCAGTCAATCATTACAATCTCTTGAAGTCGCTAGCATTCAGAAGGAAAGCAACTCTATGGCTTTGATAACGGCTGCTAGCACTTTGGTGGAAAGCAAAAGCCAGTTTATACCTTTGGTCGCATTTTCAAAAACCGAAATTGAAAGCAAAAGTCAATCCGCGCCATCTGTTGACGTTCCTACACGGATGGAAAGTAAAAGCAAACCCAGATCATTGCTTGCTATTGCTTCTGATGGAGAAAGTAAAAGTAGACCCAGGTCATCGACTGCTGTTGCTTCTGATGGGGAAAGTAAAAGTAAATCTGTGTCATCGACTGCTGTCATTCCTAGGGAAATGGAAAGCAAAGCTGTTTCATCTGGTGTTTCATTTATTGCCCTGGCTAACAAGGTGGAAAGTAAAAGTAGGCTTGTGACAACTCCACACAAAAATCTTGCTCATCAAGTTAACCCACCACCTGCTAGGACTACTCGTTTAGCCAATTGGATAGATGACTCTTGCCAAGGTGTCGGATGGGATAGAGATTAAACGCGTTTCGTTCCATGAAATGACTGATCAAAACTGCGGGTAGTCGTGAGAAACGAACGGGATTTCTACGACTTCGCCCTCAACGTCTCCTACATGGACTTTTAAACCTGCACCACCAGCTTTGGTGCGGATGTAGCCAAGCCCAAAGTCACCATCAAGGGTTTTGGTGTAACTCGTCAGTTTGCCAACTTTTTCATCGCCAATGGTAATCACACTTCCTGGTTCAGCACAACCACTTAATTTAATCCCATATAAGTGCTGTTTAACACCTTTATAGGTGTTGAGTCGGGCGATGGTTTCTTGTCCGATATAACATCCCTTATTAAAGGAAATAGTCTGCCATAAACCCGCTTCCAAGGGATTGTATTCTTCGGTGAGTTCCTGCTCTGGGGCTGGACGTCCTTGTAATATTCGTAACATTTGCCAATTAGAATCGCTGATTGGAACTGCGCCAGCTTCCAGAATTTTGCTCCAAACTTCTTGTTTACTAGAAGCAGGCAAAATCAGAGTATAGCCAGGGGAAGCCAAACCACTACCAACGCCTATCAAACCCCCACTAACTGAGGGGATGGAAATGTGATTACCATAAGCTTGACCGATAATTGCTGCAGCCCCCAGCTTTTCTACAACAGCATCACTTTGTGATCCAATAAGGCTAATGGTGGCAGTTTCGTCAGTGACATCCGTGAGTTGTACCTTGTCAGCAAAGAAGATGTAGCGATCTAGCCATTGCATGAGAAACTCGCGACGGTTTGGCGAAACCAGCAACAACACGGCATCTTCCAGGATGTATGCTGTTACCAAGTCAAGAGTCCGGGCGGTAGAATTCACAAAAACCGTGTCACAGCCTTGTCCTGGCTTGAGGCTTTGGATGTCGTTTGTGCTTTGGTTGTGCAAGAAGCGGAGGCGATCGCCATCAGAAACTTTGATCCGTCCCCAAAAAGAGCGATCGCACACAGCAACTCCCTCTTGTACCGCTTGGATTGCTGCTGCGTTGTTGGTGTCAATGGCAGATGTAGACATAGTTATATCTTCACAGTTTGCCGCTAGGTTGTGAGCATTGAAAATCTTAGCAAATATGGGTGAGATACTGTAACTTAATTTATAGCGCTTCTGACTTCGTTGCAATACACCACCGAACCCCACCCCGGCTTTGGCTGACGCCAAAACCTCCC
>NZ_QMEB01000097.1 GCF_012912135.1 Brasilonema bromeliae SPC951
GACACTTAGTTAATATTCCGGACGTGTCTATTGAGAATAAGTTAAAGGTGAAGTGATTCACACAAAGCTAAAGTTTCTTGTCTCAATTGAAACAAAATTTAATTTGAATTTTTACTAACTTGCTTGGTTCACCTAGAAATTTGAGGTAAAAAGATCATGAATGAATGTCCTTGCTGCTCTCATCAATTATTACGCCACATTCGCCATCAACAAGTTTACTGGTTTTGTTCGTCCTGTAGGCAGGAAATGCCGAATTTCTGCAATTCAGTCAAAGCGAGTAACTTATTCTCCACGACTCTAAGCCAACGTTTATCAGGGTACAGCATGAAAGTTAACACTATCTAATACCTGTTGAGTTATGAAAACATTACTTAACAATGAAGCCGCGAGGCTGGAAGCCCTACTCAGTTATCAGATTCTTGACACAGAACCAGAAGAGCCGTTCGATGCACTGACTCGTTTAGCCGCATATATTTGTCAAACCCCTATTGCCTTAATCAGCTTAATCGATGCAAACCGCCAATGGTTCAAGTCGAAGATTGGTTTGCATGCAACTCAAACACCCCGCAACATCGCATTTTGTAATCATGCGATCTGCGCAAAGCGCAGCAGCGAAGCTATCGCCCAATCCGACGTTTTTATTGTGACTGATGCATTAACCGACGAACGGTTTGCAACCAATCCTCTCGTCACCTGCGATCCCTACATTCGGTTTTACGCTGGTGTACCTCTTATTACATCCCAAGGATATGCACTAGGAACGCTGTGTGTGATTGACTATGTGCCACGGGAACTTGATTCTCAACAGATAGAGGCATTGCAAGCCTTGGCGAGCCAAGTCATGACACAACTTGAGCAACGGTGTACATTCGCACAATTAGTATACCGCACTACTACACACAGACGGAATGAGGAGCGTTTGCAGTTAGCTCTAAATGCTGCCCAAATGGCTTGTTGGGACTGGGATATTCAAACGAATAAAGTGACTTGGACCAAGGATCATGAATCGCTGTTTGGTCTAGCTCTTAGCAGTTTTGGCTCAACGTATGAAGCCTTCCTTCAATGTGTTCATCCTCAAGACCGTAAATTGCTAGAGCAAGCGATGGCTCGTTCTCTAGAAGAACGCTATTACGAACATGAATTCCGCGTTGTTTTGCCTGATAACAGTATCCACTGGCTCGTCTCAAAAGGAGAAGTTTTTTTCAACGACATTGGCAAAGCAACGCGTATGCTTGGAGTTGTCTGGGATATAACCGCTCGCAAGCAACAAGAACAACAAATTCGAGAGGAAGCGACTCTGCTTAATGAATCACAAGACGCTATTCTCGTTTTAGACACGAATGGTCATATTAGCTTTTGCAGCAAGAGTGCTGAGGATTTATTTGGTTGGAGTCAGAGTGAGGCGATAAGCCCTTGGCTTGACGCTACGCGTATCACCACAAAAGCTGACGAACTTTTATTTGAGCAAGCTTCTTCTGAATTTGCACAAGCCCAGAATATCACCACTGAGCATGGTTCATGGCATGGTGAGTTGCATTTGTTGACAAAATCTGGCAAAGAAATCATCGTTCAAAGCCGGTGGACACTGCTGCTAGATGAGGAGCAAAAACCTAAATCAATCCTTATTGTTAATACAGATATCACAGATAAGAAAAAACTCGAAGCGCAGTTACTCCGCACCCAGCGCTTGGAAAGTATAGGCAGACTCTCCAGTGGTATTGCTCACGATTTAAACAATATACTAACCCCCATTTTGTTAACCGCTCAACTTTTGCAGACACAACTTTATGATCAGCGAAGTCAACGTCTGCTACCAATACTAGTCAACAATGCGAAGCGTGGAGCTAATTTGGTTAAGCAAGTGTTATCGTTTGCACGAGGAATCGAAGGAAAGCACACGATTCTTCAAACAAGACACCTGATCTTGGAAATTCAGCAGATTCTCACAGAAGTCTTTCCAAAATCTATTGAGTTTGACACTGACATATTACCAGACCTTTGGACAGTTTCGGGAGATGCGACACAACTGCATCAGGTACTGATGAACTTGTGTATCAATGCTTGCGATGCAATGCCTGAGGGTGGAACACTGAATATTTCTGCCGAAAATTTGGTCATAGATGAACACTATGCTTTGATGAATATTGATGCTAAAGTTGGATACTATATTGTTATTACTGTTTCTGATACTGGACTTGGCATTCCACCTGAAATTATAGAGAGAATTTTTGAGCCATTTTTCACGACTAAAGAATTGGGCCTCGGTACAGGGTTAGGTCTTTCCACAGTGATTGGTATTGTTAAAAACCACGCTGGTTTTGTGAACGTATACAGTGAAATGGGAAAAGGCACAGAATTTAAGGTGTATTTGCCTTCTTCGGAAAAAAGCGAAATGCAGCAGCATTTCCAAGACTTGGAAGGACTCGCAGGAGATGGCGAACTAATTTTGGTTGTGGATGACGAAGCTGCAATTCGTGAGATTACCAAATTATCTTTGGAAGCGTATAACTATCGAGTGCTAACTGCCAGTGATGGTGTTGAGGCATTAGCAACATATGCTCAGCATCAACAGGAAATTAGTGCCGTGTTACTTGATATGATGATGCCAAACATGGATGGACTCACGACCATCCGTACGTTACAAAAAATAAATTCTTGTATCAAAATTATTACTATGAGTGGACTGGTGTCAAACGCTAGAATAGCAAAAGAAACCGGAATTGGAGTCAAAGCGTTTTTGTCGAAACCCTTTAATACGAAGGAATTGTTACAAACTCTTAACGCGGTCAAGAGCAGGAATCAAAGGAATCAGTGATAATGAGGATTCTCATCGTAGAGGATGACGAGTTAACTGCTAAAGCGTTGACAATGGTTCTTGAGGACCAAAATTATGCCGTTGAAGTCGCCAGCGATGGTCAAGCAGGTTGGGATTTGGTACAAGCATTTGAGTATGACTTAATCATGCTTGATGTTATGTTGCCCAAGCTGGATGGCATTAGCCTTTGCCAAAAGCTGCGATCTGCTGAAAGCAGCAGCGCTTCGCTATCGCACAACTTTAAAATACCCATCCTCTTGCTCACAGGTCGAGACAGCAGCCATGATAAAGCAATCGGGCTTGACGCAGGTGCAGATGATTATGTTGTCAAGCCTTTTGACTGTGAGGAAATAGTCGCTCGTGTTCGTGCTCTACTGCGTCGAGGCAATTCTACCTCACTCCCTGTCTTGGAGTGGGGAAATTTACGTTTTGACCCCAGTAGCTTAGAAGTACGTTATGAAACACGCACTGTAGAATTAACTCCCAAAGAGTATGCTTTGTTGGAGTTATTTCTGCGGAATCCTCAACGAGTGTTTAGCTGTAGTGCAATTCTTGATCGCATTTGGTCGTTTGATAAAACACCCACAGAAGAAGCAGTCAGAACTCAGATCAAAGGTTTGCGACAGAAGTTGAAAGCAGCAGGAGCAGCTGCTGATTTCATTGAGACTGTTTATGGCATTGGGTATCGCCTCAAACCACATAAAGACGTTGCATCCTTCAGTTCTCCTGGGGAACAAATTCAACAGCAGACATTGACAGCATTGGGTGGAGTTTGGAACCGATTTCAAGGAAAAATTAGTCAGCAAGTGTCCGTCTTGGAACAAGCTGCCACACATGCGTTGCAAGATGCACTCAGTCAGGAACTACATGCTCAAGCAGAACAGCAAGCTCACACACTAGCAGGTTCGTTAGGCACTTTTGGTTTTAGCGAAGGCTCCCAACTGGCGCGGAAGATTGAACATTTGTTGCAAGCTGGTCAGTCCGTTGGAAAGAAACAGGGCAAACACTTGCGTAAATTAGTGTTGGAACTACGTCAACAAATCGAGCAATCACCCAAAGTGTTAGTTTCAGCAACCCAGACTAACCAAGATGAAAGATTTGACACGAATGCAGAAGCAGTGGTGATGGTCGTGGACGACGATCCGCAAATTTTGGCCACTCTGCAAACCTTACTAGAACCTTGGGGACTTGAGGTAATCACCCTCAACGATCCCCGCCACTTCTGGGAAACGCTAGAGGCATGTTCACCGGATCTGCTAATTTTAGACATTATGATGCCGCATTTGAGTGGAGTTGAACTGTGTCAGGTGGTGCGAAACGATCCGCGCACTTGTGGTTTACCAATACTTTTTTTAACCGCTCACACAGATGCAGCCAGTGTGAATCAGGTGTTTGCTGTAGGTGCAGATGACTTTGTGAGCAAGCCGATTGTCGGACCAGAACTGGTAACTCGCATTATCAATCGCTTGGAGCGAATCAAACTGCTTCGGAGTTTAGCTGAAATCGATCAACTGACTACAGTATTTAACCGTTACAGAGCAACCCAAGACCTAAATAAATTCTTGCACTTGAGCGGGCGACACAATCAACCACTGTGCTTAGCTATTCTAGATTTGGATAACTTCAAGCTTATCAACAACGCTTTTGGTCACGCAACTGGCGATGCGGTATTACGCCAATTTGGACAATTGCTAAGGCAATCATTTCGCTTTGAAGATGTAGTCGCCCGTTGGGGTGGAGAAGAATTTGTCGTGGGTATGTACGGTATGACCAAAAGTGATGGCGTTTCTCGGCTTGAAGAGGTGCTAAAAACTCTGTACGAGCAGGAGTTTTTATCCCCCGAGTGCACCAAGTTTCGGATAACTTTCAGCGCTGGCGTAGCTCAGTATCCTGAGGATGGGACTAACTTGCAATCATTGTATCAAGTTGCAGATGCAGCCCTTTATCAGGCAAAGGCAGCTGGACGTAATTGTGTATTACCTGCTGCAAGCGCTCCCAAATCTGAAAGCAGTGTTACAAAGCATTGACTAGAAATAACTATAAATAAATTTTATGACTAATTCTTTACCTGAAAATGAAGCTCAGGAACTGAGGTTAGCCTTAGAAGCAACCCATATGGGTATCTGGGATTGGGATATTTTAACTAACAAAGTTACTTGGGCTGGCGAACATGAACAATTGTTTGGTTTTGCACCTGGTACTTTTGGGGGAACTTATGAAGCCTTTGATGCCTGTGTTCACCCTATGGATCGTCAAGGAGTTACACAGGCAGTAAACTGTGCCCGTCAACAACGACAGAATTACCATCATGAATATCGGGTTGTCTGGCCTAATAATAGCATTCATTGGGTCGAGGGCAAAGGACAATTTTTTTATGATGAAACAGGTCAAGCAGTACGTATGATTGGCACTGTTATGGATGTGAGCGAACGCAAGCAAACGGAAGTCGCACTCCGAGAAAGAGAAAATCGTTGGCGTGCCATCATCGATGCTGAACCTGAGTGCGTGAAGCTGGTTGCAGCGGACGGCACACTCCTAGAGATGAATGCTGCTGGTCTAGCTATGATTGAGGTGGAAAGCGCCGATGCAGTGATTGGTAAGTCGATATATTCTCTGATTGCGCCTGAGTACAAAGCGGCGTTCCAGCATTTAAACGACAGTGTTTGTACCGAAGGCAAAAAGGGGACGCTGGAGTTCGAGATTATTGGTTGCCGAGGTACTCGTCGCTGGATGGAAACTCATGCGGTTCCATTACGCAACGAATCAAATGGAACTTTGATACAGTTGGCGATTACACGTGATATTACCTTGCAAAAGCAGGCTCAAGAGAGCTTGAACGCACGACTCCACCAGCAAGCAGCCGTGGCTAAATTAGGTCAATTGGCTTTATCAAGTTGTGATCTTTTTACCTTAATAGACGAAGCTGTTGCCCTCGTTGCCCAATGCCTGAAAGTAGAGTATAGCATGGTTTTGGAACTGCTTGGTGATGGTGACGCTTTACTTTTACGAGCAGGTGTAGGATGGCAAGCCGGACTTGTTGGTCATGTAAGAGTGAGTACAGGTATTGATTCTCAAGCTGGCTATACCTTACTTGTCAATGAGCCAGTGATTACAGAGGATTTGCCCAGAGAAACTAGATTTAGTGGTTCACCTTTACTGCATCAACATCAAGTCATCAGCGGTGTAACTGTTTCCATTCCAGGAAAGAACAATCCTTATGGGATTTTAGGCGCACATACAACAAGACAACGGGCTTTCACTCAAGATGACATCAATTTTCTTCAGGCAATTGCCAATGCACTGGCAGACGCAATTGAACGTCAGCTCTTTGAGCAAATTCTGCAAGCATCACTCAAAGACCTGGCAGACATCAAGTTTGCTATAGACGAGTCTTCCATCGTAGCAATCACTGACCACAAAGGAACGATTACCTACGTTAACGATAAATTCTGTGAAATCTCAAAATACTCTAGAGCAGAACTTTTGGGACAAAACCACCGCATCATTAATTCTGGGTATCACTCCAAAGAATTCTTTCAACAGATGTGGGCGAGTATTACCAGGGGACAAGTTTGGAAAGGCGAAATCAAAAACCGTGCCAAAGACGGAACGTGTTACTGGGTAGATACGACCATAGTACCGCTTTTAAATAGTCAAGGACAACCATTACAATATGTAGCAATTCGTAGCGACATCACCGAGCGCAAACGGGCCCAAGAGGCGCTGCGACTAAGCGAAGAGCGCTTCCGCGCATTAGTAGAAGGTGTAAAAGACTACGCAATTTACATAGTCAATCCAGAAGGATATATTGTCAGTTGGAATGCTGGGGCCGAGCGCATTAAAGGCTATCAAGCTGAGGAAATTTTGGGTCAGCATTTCTCTTGCTTTTACACTCATGAAGATATCCAACTGTGTAAGCCAGAGCAAAAACTGAGGGTGGCTGCGGTTGAAGGTCGCTATGAAGATGAGGGCTGGCGCGTACGCAAGGACGGGTCACGATTTTGGGCGAATACGATCATAACAGCCTTACGTGATGAGTCTGGACAGCTATATGGCTTTTCCAAAGTGATCCGCGACATCAGCGAGCGCAAGCAGACTGAAGAAGCGCTACGCAAAGCTAAGGATGAGCTAGAAATGAGAGTCGCAGAGCGGACAGCCGAATTGATTAGCGTCAACGCGCAGTTGCACTCAGAACTCGATGAGCGCCAGCGGACGCAGTCAGCTTTGCGGCTATCACAAGCTCGGTTTGCGGGAATTCTGGAAATTGCCGATGATGCAATTATCTCGATAGATGCAAGCCAATGCATTACCTTGTTTAATCAGGGAGCAGAAAAGATTTTTGGTTACACAGCTGCTGAGGTTATCGGTCAACCCCTTGATTTGCTCCTACCAGCCAGATACACCTGTGTTCATCGCCAGCACGTCGCTGGTTTTGCCTCCTCGAATGGTACAGCCCGTAGGATGGGAGAGCGCCGCGAGATTTTTGCCCGCTGCAAAGATGGGACAGAGTTCCCGGCAGAAGCTTCGATTTCTAAGCTTGAGCTTGGAAATGAAATAATATTTACTGTTATTTTACGTGATATTACGGTAAATCAACGAGCCAGGGAAGTTCTCGAACGGCTCAGTCATCAAAATGAACTGATTCTAAATTCAGTGGGAGAAGGCTTGTGTGGATTGGATAAGTTAGGCAAAATCACCTTTGTCAATCCAGCCGCCGCCAAGTTGCTGGGATACCAAGTGACAGAATTAATTGGTCAGTCTATAGATATTATCTTGCCCCTCTCAAAATTAGACGGGACACCGTACACCTTGACAGATTCTCCCATTTATGAATCGCTAAAGGATGCATCAGTGGATCAAGTCACTAACGAAGTATTTCGGCGCAAAAATAATTCGAGTTTTCCAGTTGAGTATGCGTCAACCCCAATTCTAGAACAAGGTAAAGTCAAAGGAGCTGTTATCACCTTTAAGGACATTACCGAACGCCAACTTGTAGAACGAATGAAGGATGAGTTTATTTCTGTCGTTAGCCACGAACTCCGCACACCCTTGACTTCAATTCATGGTTCTTTGGGGATGCTCTCTAGTGGGTTGCTTTCACCGGCTTCCGAACGAGGTAAGCGCCTACTGGAAATTGCTGTAGATAGCACTGATCGCTTGGTGCGACTCATCAACGACATTTTAGATATCGAGCGCATTGAGTCGGGTAAGGTGACAATGGCGAAAGAGGTTTGCAATGCCGGTGATTTGATGACTTCAGCAGCAGATGTGATGCAAGCTATGGCACAACGGTATGGGGTGAATTTATCAGTTTCACCCATTTGTGTTGATTTGTGGGCTGATCGCGATCGCCTGATCCAAACTCTTACCAATCTGTTAAGTAACGCCATCAAATTCTCACCCTCAGGAGGTACAGTTTGGTTAACTGCCGAACGTCAAGAATTGCAGATACTATTTCAAGTCAAGGATCAGGGACGAGGCATTCCTAGTGATAAGCTGGAAACCATTTTTGAACGCTTTCAACAAGTCGATTCCTCCGACTCACGCAACCATGAAGGAACTGGCTTGGGCTTGGCAATTTGCCGCAGTATTGTGCAACAGCACTCTGGGAACATCTGGGCCCAGAGTAACTTGGGTGAGGGTAGTACCTTTTACTTTACCTTACCAATCCCTAAAGATGCACAGCAAACCACACAGGAAACTGCCAATCATTATCGTCCCTTAGTATTGGTGTGTGATCATGACTTAAGAGCCAGAACTGTGTTGCAAACAATGCTGGAACAACAAAATTACCGGGTTGTCACCGTGGCTTCCGGTGAGGAAGTCCTGCAGCAGGCAGCTGCCTTGCAGCCAAACGCCATTCTACTTGATTTACTCATACCAGGGATGAATGGCTGGGAAATTATAGCAGTTCTCAAGCAGCACCCGGATACTAAAAATATTCCGATCATGCTTTGTAGTGTCTTTTTACCAACGGATTCTTCAATCGGTGAGATTGATTCATACACAACAGCCCTCACTATAGATGGAACACCACAAAAGCTTACTGTTGATGTGTTGGACGATAATGAAAACTACTACAACACTAGTTTTGTTGATTGGCTGTGTCAGCCTGTGAATGAACAATCGCTGTTGGAGTCACTCAAGCAAGTTGTGGCTAGACCTCATAAGCGAGTCCGTATTCTGCTAGTAGAAGACGACAACGATTTAGCACAGCTGCTGATTATGCTGTTTGAACGTCATGAAATTGAGGTTTTTCATGCTCAAACTGTAAAGGAGGCAATCCGCCAAAGCCAGCAACTGCACCCGGATTTGCTCATTCTCGACTTGATACTACCTGATAAAGATGGATTTGCAGTTGTAGAGTGGCTTTCTCAGCATAACTATCTGCACAACTTACCTTTGGTGGTATACTCTGCTAAGGATTTGGATGATTCCCAACGCAATCGCCTCAAGCTGGGGCAGACTGAGTTCCTGATGAAGAGTCGCGTTACAGTGCAAGAATTTGAGCAAAGGGTGTTGGAACTCCTTTCAGGAATTACCCACAACCGAGACAAAGAGGGCAGCAGCGATGACAGCTAAACGTGTTTTGGTGATTGATAACGAGGAATACATTCGAGAAGTTGCTCAGATTTGCCTAGAAACTGTGGCGGGTTGGGAGATTCTAACTGCTGCTGATGGGCGTTCTGGGTTAGTTTTGGCTCAAAGTGAACAGCCTGATGCCATCCTGCTGGATGTAATGATGCCTGATATGGATGGTCCTACAACCTTTCAACATTTACAAGCTAATGCTGCAACGGCATACATTCCGGTGATTTTGCTGACAGCGAAAGTGCAGGCTTCGGATCGTCGCCGATATGCGTCTATGGGAATGAAAGCTGCAATTGCCAAGCCGTTTGATCCGCTACAGTTAGCAAGTCTTGTAGCAGAAGCCTTAGGCTGGAGTTTGTAACAGATTTATGAGTCTTGAGTGCAACTCAAAATGTAAACAATTGTAAAAAATACAGTTGTTTTGCATAAAGTACCATGCTTTGATCACGAGAGAGAAATAGGAGTTCACTTCGGCTCGCAAAACTTGGTTTGGAGTCTCAAGTCATGACCACAGATGAACTTGATTCGTATCTGCTACAGCTTGCTTGTGTTGCGCAGCAACACCCGCCGCATTCCCAAGAACGGCAAATCGCTTTAACAAAGCTAATTCAAAGCATTGTGCGCTTTGGCAATCTTTGGTATCCATCCAAAAATCAATTTTTCAGCAATGTTCAAGATATTTACAATGAAGCACGTCAGGAACTTTTTCTTTATATTTGTCAAAATATTGACAAGTACGACCCGGAACGCGGTACGGTTTTGGTATGGGTTAATGTTCTTTTGGAACGACGATTTTTTAAAGATACTCTTCGGAAAAACCTCACTCATGGTTCTGTAACAAAAATGACCCTTACTGACCTAGATAATCTTGCTTTACCTGAAGAATCAAAAGACCTCACAGAAATCGTTAAGGAATGTATAGAATCAGACCCAGAAGACATTTTCAAAAATGAGTATATAGAGAAATGTCCCCAAGCAACGTTTCAAGCATTAGCTATGCGAAGATTCTCTGGAAAATCATGGAAAGAGATTTCAGCAGAATTTGAAATGAAAGTTCCTACAGTCAGCAGCTTCTATTACCGTTGTATTAAAAAGTTTTCTCATTCGTTAAAAGAATATTGTGAGAATCAGGTAGATTAAGGAATAGGTGTACAAATGAGAGGAAATTTATCAGAATCTTTAACCTTTACGGTACCGATAAGCTTAGAAGCTCACGCACTGGCAGAACGTTTCCGAAAAAAACATAGGAATCCTCAGAAAGCCAAACAGGTTTATCTCAATACTTTGGCAGTATTTACTGTCCAATTTTATTTGCGTTGTATGGGAATTCAAACTTCTTGGCAAGAAAGTTTAAGTTGGAACCCTCTCATACAAACTCTCATGGATATTGCTGATTTAGAAGTTATTGGTTTCGGGAAAATAGAGTGTCTCCCGGTGTTACCTAACGAGCAAATTATTCAGATTCTACCAGAAGTTTGTTCAGATAGAATTGGCTATGTAGCTGTACAGTTTGAGCAATCACTTGAAGAAGCAACACTCCTGGGATTTGTTAAAACAGTTCCTGATAACGGATCGTTACTTCTAAGCCAGTTGGGTTCTCTTGAAGATTTACTTATACACCTGAACCAACCAATTGAAAAAGTTGAACAGCTAATTCACTTGAGCCAGTGGTTTATGAATGTTGTTGATGCTGGTTGGCAGACTATAGAATCGCTTTTGAATCCGCAACAATCAGAATTAGTTTTTAGATTTCGAGGAACTGAACACACTTTAGATATTCACCCAGAAAATTCAACTTCTAGTCTACAGAAAGGTAAACTGCTGGACTTAGGACGAGATTCAAAAAGTAAAATCATCGCTTTAGTGGTAGGACTGCTCCCAGTCTCAAGAGAAGAAATAAATATTGGTGTTAAAGTGTATCCAACGGCAGGTCAAAGTCACTTACCAGAAGAACTTGAACTTCTAGTATTGGATTCAGATGGAATAGCAGTCATGCAAGCAACTGCGAGAAATACAAAAAGTATTCAACTAAACTTTAGTAGCGAAATTGGAGAACGTTTTAGCGTTAAAATTGCTTTAGGTGATGTCAGTTTGACAGAGTTTTTTATAACCTAAAGCTCACCAGACAAAATGAATTGTGCTCTTTGCAATACCTATGTTTAAATTATTAAGGAAACGAAGAACCTCACCCGCCTGCGGCACCCTCTCCTACCCTGCAAGAAGCCCTATGCCTGCGGCACGGCTGCGCAAGAGCGGGTATGTCCAGAGGACACGCTACGCTTTGCGCTTACGCTTGCGTGCGCTTTGCGCATACGCCAGTTCCTGTAGCCTGACCGAACCCTTTCAGCAGTCTTCCCTCGTCGGGAAAGCCTCACTCGATCGCTGCTTCACCACCGGACTGGCTCCAGAAGTCTAATCGCAAATTTGACAAAAGTCAGAAAATTTGCTATAAATAGTTTTTTGTGCAAACTTTAGCATTTTAAGAAACACTTGGCTAACGTAATTGTTATAGGTGCCCAGTGGGGCGATGAAGGAAAAGGTAAAATAACAGACTTACTCAGCCGCTCCGCAGATGTTGTTGTACGTTACCAAGGGGGCGTCAATGCTGGACACACAATTGTAGTCAAGGGTCAAACCTTCAAGCTGCACTTGATTCCCTCTGGTATTTTGTATCCAAATACCGAGTGCATGATCGGCTGTGGAACAGTCATAGATCCACAGGTTTTGATCGCAGAACTTGACCAACTAGAAGCACTTGGTGTTTCCACTCGCAATCTGCTCATTTCTGAGACGGCTCATGTTACGATGCCTTACCACCGATTGATTGACCAGGCATCGGAAGAGCGCAGGGGAAGCTATAAAATTGGCACAACTGGTCGTGGGATTGGTCCAACCTATGCTGATAAATCAGAGCGGACTGGTATCAGGGTATTAGATTTGATGAACCCTGAGGGGCTGCGTGAACAGTTGGAGTGGACAATTAATTACAAAAACGTCATTTTAGAAAAGCTTTACAACTTACCACTATTAGACCCCGAACAAGTGATTGACGAGTATTTGGGGTATGCGGAACGCCTTCGACCGCACGTTGTTGATACGTCCTTAAAAATATACGATGCGGTTCAGAGGCGGCGCAACATTTTATTTGAAGGAGCGCAAGGTACTCTCCTCGACTTGGATCATGGGACATACCCGTATGTCACCTCCTCTAACCCAGTGGCGGGTGGGGCTTGTGTTGGTACTGGGTTAGGACCAACAATGATAGACCGAGTGATTGGGATAGCCAAGGCTTACACCACTCGGGTAGGCGAAGGACCTTTCCCCACAGAAATAGACGGGGAAATGGGAGAATTGTTGGGTACGCGCGGTGCCGAATTTGGTACAACCACTGGACGCAAACGACGTTGCGGCTGGTTTGATGCGGTTATCGGTCGCTATGCTGTCCGCATCAACGGTATGGATTGTCTAGCAATTACCAAACTCGATGTCCTCGACGAATTGGAGGAAATTCAAGTTTGTGTTGCCTATGAAATTGATGGGGAACGCTGCGAACACTTTCCTAGCAATGCCCGTAAATTTGCACGGTGTCGCCCTATCTACAAAACCATGCCAGGATGGAGAACTTCAACAACTGATTGCCGGTCTTTAGAAGAATTGCCAAAGGAAGCGCTAGACTATTTAAAATTTTTGGCAGAATTAACAGAAGTGCCGATCGCAATTGTCTCCTTAGGAGCGAGCCGCGACCAAACTATCATTGTTGAAGACCCCATCCACGGTCCAAAACGTGGTTTATTGCACCAGGATGGTACACCTGCTTCGTTGCTGAGTGCTTAGAGCGAACAATATAGCCCAATGCCTTGTGCCCGTACTAAGTGATACTATCTAAATCTCAAATCTCAAATCTAAAATCAGAAAATGCAGCTAACAGTCGATTGTCAGAAGCGACCAGAAGGCACTAAGCCCAATGCTTTGCGCCGTTCTGGAAAAATCCCCGCGCATTTGTACGGTCATAAAGGTACCGAAGCAATTTCTCTCGTCCTTGATGCTAAGGTTGTTGAACGTCTGCTCATCAAGGCTTCGGTAAATAATACTTTGATTGACCTTAATATTACTGATGTTCCTTGGCGGGGAAAAACCTTGCTACGGGAAGTTCAGTCTCATCCCGCAAAACGTACAACTTACCACCTGAGCTTTTTTGCCGTTGCAGGTCACGGTGACACAGATGTGGAAGTACCTGTGAATTTTGTTGGAGAACCAGTAGGTGTAAAGCTAGAAGACGGTGTATTGGACACACAAATTACAGTCGTGTCGCTGCGTTGTGCACCGGAAAATATTCCGGAAGCGATTTCAGTTGATGTCTCCAACCTGCACGTGGGAGATAGTTTGTATGTTGACGCACTCAATTTGCCTGCAAATGTGACATATCTGGGTGATTCTGAACAAGCTATTGTTAGAATTTTACCTCGACAAGTTAATGCTGAGGCTGAGGCGGAAGCTGAGGCTGCGGCTGCGGCTGAGTCAGAACCAGCGACATCAGAACAAGCCTAATATTTGATATAGTTACGAAGAACACCAGGGGTTTACCTCTGGTTTTTTTGTATCCTAATTTTAACCGTGAAGACGCCAAGGACGCCAAGAGAAAATGACAGAAGTTTCTATTCCTCCTTTAATTCAGCAGATGTTGCAGCCTGAGTTTTATCCGCATCAGGTGAAGGAACCTATTCAATTGGTTCAGACGCATATTTCCTACGTGCTGTTGACTGGGGATTATGCATACAAAGTGAAAAAGCCGATGAATTTTGGCTTTTTGGATTTTTCAACTTTGGAGAAGCGGGGACATTTTTGTCAGGAGGAGTTGCGTTTAAATCAGCGAGGTGCTGCGGAACTTTATTTGGAGGTGTTCCCGGTGACTCAAGTCGGGCAAAAGTACCAACTGGGAGGAACGGGAGAACCTGTGGAATATGTGCTGAAAATGCTTCAGTTCCCCAATGAAGGGCTGTTTAGCAAAATGTTTGAGCAAAATCAGTTAACTGAGGAACTTCTCGAAGAGTTGGGACGAGTCGTCGCTGAATATCATGACACGAAAACTGTCACAAATGATTACATTCGCTCTTTTGGTGAGGTAAACCAAATTCGGGCTGCGTTTGACGAGAATTACGAGCAAACGGAAAAATATATTGGTGGTCCCCAAACGCAGAAGCAGTTTGAGGAAACCAAACAAGACACAGATAAATTTTTTGCTGAACGTGGCGAACTGTTTAAGAGCAGAATTCAAAACAACTATATTCGAGAATGTCACGGGGATTTGCACTTAGGCAATATTTGTTTGTGGAAAGATAAAATTTGGCTGTTTGACTGCATCGAGTTTAATGAGCCGTTTCGCTTTGTCGATGTGATGTTTGATGTTGCTTATGCTGTCATGGATTTGGAAGGTCAGCAACGTCCAGATTTGAGTAATGCTTATTTAAATACTTACCTTGAGGTGACTGGCGATTGGGAAGGGTTGCAGGTATTGCCCATTTATTTAAGCCGTCAATCTTATGTTAGGGCAAAAGTGACTTCATTTTTATTAGATGATCCAAGTGTGCCTTCTTCTGTTAAGGAAGAAGTGACCAAAAAAGCAGCTAATTATTATAAGCAGGCTTGGGAATATACAAAACCCCGTCAAGGGCGACTGATTTTGATGTCGGGTTTGTCGGGTTCTGGTAAAAGTACGACAGCGCGATATTTAGCTCGTCAATTGGGGGCGATTCACGTTCGTTCGGATGCAGTGCGAAAACATCTGGCGGGAATTCCGTTGATGGAACGCGGTGGTGATGATTTGTACACACCCGCGATGACTGAGAAAACTTATGGACGACTGTTGGAATTAGGAATTTTGTTGGCAAAAGAAGGCTATGTGGTGATTTTGGATGCTAAGTATGACCGACAGCAGTTACGTGAGCAGGCGATCGCCGCTGCTGTTGAGCATCAACTTCCCCTCCAAATTATCTCTTGCACAGCACCACCATCCGTTTTGCAACAACGGCTCTCTAACCGTACTGGTGATATTGCTGATGCCACGGCTGATTTATTAGCATCTCAACTTCAGCAAGCTGAACCCTTAACAGAAAAAGAAAAACCACTGGCTAAAATTGTGGATACAACTCAACCAATAGAGGCACAATTAGAGAATGTTATTCGCCAATAGGTAGGCTACATCTTATGGCACCACCGCAACTCAACTTTTCACCAAACTTCGTCACTCAAATCTTATTAGGGTTATTTTTTACACTAGTCTTTTTGAGTACGGGATACGACCCAGCCCTCAGTATTTTTCTGGGTGTATTGGGTGGTTTTGCCTTGGGCTGGGTGACAGCATCAACCAAAAGTGGACCCCAGTCATCTACAGTCGCTACCTCTGAGGGCGTTGATGCGGGCTTGAAGTATTGGTTATTTTTCTTACTTGGCTTTGTGTTCGCAGGGTATCAACCACCTATGAGTATTTTTTTGGGTGCGATCGCCGGTATAGGCGGGGGCTGGACGATTGCTTGGTGGCAAAGCAAGGAAGAATCAAGAACTCAACTACCACAAGAACAACTAGAACAAATCGACGAAGCTGAAGTTTCTGGTGAAAGATCAAGCAGACGCCAAGTGAGGAAAACCACTCGACGTTTTCGTCGCCGTCCTGGAAGTTTTAATTTCAAATTTTGGGAAAGATAGTCAGCAACTCCCGACTATAAGTCGGGATTGCTGACAAGCCCAGTATTTTCTTCACTTCTTTGATGAATTGGTTCAGAATTTGAGGTAAGTTGTTGATTTCTCGCATCAGATCTTGAGGACTGAAACCAAAAAACATCAAGATAACCACAATGATAAGAATGGCGATCGCCGTACTAATCGCTGTTTGTAATAAACTGAGCAAAGCCCGGAAGACTATATACGCGACAAATAGCGCACCAATGAGAATTATGAGGTTTGTTGGCATGATTTTGCCTGAATAAATCACAATTTTATAGTTGTGAATCTCCTGATTTATAGTCAGGAAAGCGTCAATTATATCGGATTATGTATAAGTTTCAGTAGAAAATTTCATTCTGCTGATTTTCATTTGTATACATATTTTGAGCTATTTGTCAATAGATGTATGAACAATTCAACAGGTTTCTCTGGGTCCAACCCTTACACCCCTATACCCTTACACCCCTATACCCTTACCCCCTTACACCCTTTTTTTTGACGTTTAGCAAGGTTTGAAGCGATAAACCAAACGTTGAAAACCAAGGCTGAACACATTAATCAAACTACAAATACTCAATTGAATGCACAAGTCTAGCCTGAATCCCTATCCAGGCTAGACTTGTGCATCTTCATTCAGAAATGGTATCAGCTAACCCATTTTTTGCACTGCACTCAGCATGAAATTAATCCGCTGCTCAAAGTCTAGCTTTTGAATATCTGCTGTAAATTTGTCCGTTTCAGCAGGTAGTTGATAGTCAGACGGCATTCCTATGATGGTTCCGTTCTCCATTCCTTGTGCCAGCAGCAGCCAAACATCTAATTTGGCATTGGGACTTAGAGCATCATAACCACGACTGATATCGGTAGCTGCACCATTAATAAGGTCGCGTTGTGCTTGCAGTTGTTCTTCCTTAGACAAACTCTGGATTAGGTCAAACACTGCCTTAGCTGGTGTTTCTACGCTTGGAGGTGGTGCTGGGTTTAGTTGGTCTTTAATATCCAGGTAACCGAACCAAAGTAGGGCTAATTGAGTATCCACATCAAAGCGTTGAAAAGCTTCCAGAGCTGGTCTTGTGCTTTCGTCAACTGTGTAGGTCATAAAAAACTCCAAACAAGTTAAAGTTATTCTCAATTTCCTGAGTGACTAGGAAAATTTGCTCTTAGTAACTTTACACAAGTTAACGAATAAATAAAGATAGATAACCCTACTTAGGGTAGGAATAGGATTCACTACATAAGATAGATTACCGTTGTGGCAAATGGTTTAGTTGTTTCCCTCAATACCGTGAAGTATCACCAACTGAAAGCCATAAAGTGATTGCGCTTGAGCCAGGAAATTGCATTTTCTTAACTGGATTTGATGGGGAGAATGTCTTAGAAGTTGGAAAGGGAGACATCGGAAGTATACAACGATTATGTCAGCACCTTGACCGAAAATCGAAAGGCGCAAAAGTTCTTTCAACTTGCTAAAAAGAAACTCTGTGTTGCCTGGGTTTCATAGTAAATGTGCATCCATACTCTCAAGAGTTCAAAGTCCAGTCAGATATTAATTGGCAGTTAAATCTGTCAGATACCAAAGCTATAAAAGTTTACTTTAACTGCCCCTCATCACACTGGACACACTGATTTCGGAGTAAACTAAAGAGAGCACTGGTTGTCCCTATTTCATAAAGCTTGCAGCTTATCACAGACAACTCTGAGGGATATAAAAAATGATCAAGACAAGTTACGACTTTGACCAAGCTATTCTACCTGCAGGATCTTCATTAAAGACTAATATTCTGCTGCGTTTTCGTGCTGACATAGCTGAATCTCCCCGACGTAACCTTAACCTTTCTCTTGTCATTGACCGATCAGGCTCTATGGCAGGTGGTCCGTTGCATCATGCGCTCAAAGCTGCTGAGTCTGTGGTGGATCAACTTGAGCCAAACGACATTCTCTCAGTGGTTGTTTACGACGATGAAGTGGACAGTGTTGTGCCACCCCAGCCTGTGACTGACAAAGCCGCGCTGAAAAATTCCATACGCAAGGTGAGAGCTGGCGGTATTACCAACTTATCGGGGGGATGGCTCAAAGGCTGCGAACATGTGAAGACGCAACTCGATCCGCAAAAAATAAACCGTGTTCTGCTGCTTACCGATGGTCACGCCAATATGGGCATTCAAGACCCTAAAATACTTACGGCGACATCAGGGCAAAAAGCTGAGGAAGGCATCACCACAACTACCTTGGGTTTTGCTCAGGGTTTCAATGAAGACCTCCTGATCGGTATGGCAAGGGCTGCCAGTGGGAACTTCTACTTCATCCAGAGCATCGACGAAGCAACAGAAGTGTTTAGCATTGAGCTAGATTCTCTGAGGGCAGTGGTGGGACAGAACCTCAAGGTGACACTTGAGTTGGCTGATGGTGTCAGCCTCGTTGATACCTTAAGTTTTGCTAAAGTCAGCCAGAATGAGGCGGGTCTTGCTGTCATTACGTTGGGGGAACTTTACGAGGGTGAAGACAAACTTCTGGGGTTGAGTCTGCTGATATCCTCTGCTCAAGTTGGCGAGTTACCTGTGATGAGGCTGCATTACAGCGCTGATGTTGTGCAAGACGACTTGATTCAAAGCGTGTCAGGCACAGCAGATATCGTTGCCAAAGTTGGCACCGTTGAGGAAGCAGCTCTTGCCTCTACAAGCCGTATCATCCTTGAACTGAGCCGCCTCACCATTGCTAAAGCCAAAGAAACTGCCCTCGATCTAGCTGAACATGGTAAGCATCAGGAAGCTGAGCAAATCCTCCGTGCGCTTGTGCAAGAACTGCGGGATAAAGGATTGAACGAGAATTTTGAAATTGCTGAAGAGATAGATCAGCTGGAGTATTTCGCGGGTCGGATCGCCCAAAAAGCTCTGGGCAATGCCGGACGTAAAGAACTGCGGGATCAGACTTACCAGACAATGACGCGCAATCGCAGCGATTTGGTGGCTCGCGGTGTCACTGCTGGCGATGAAGTGTACGCGATGCCAGTTGTGAATGAAGTCGGTTCTGGTGTGGAACTGTACTGCGTTCGTGAAGGGGGTAAGCTGCGAGTAAAAGTGATGTCTGAGGGCTACGATTCAACCAAGAACGTCCAGTTTCCCAGGGCAATTCGTGCCGAAGGAGCACGCTATGTCGTTGAAGGACTGGAACTCTCAAGCGATGGCACTTTCTACCGTGTAAATGGCAACATCACCCGTTTTGCTCAACCTGGCGAAGCAGATATCTTCGTTGCCCATAGGCAATCGAGGTCAGCTAGCACAGGCAAAGCCTCCAAAGGTCCTGCCAGTGCAGCCGACCTCCCCACAACTGACACTACGAAGGACGGCATTCTAGTTCAGTGTGTCAAAGATGGCAGCAAGCTACGTGCTAGGGTGGTTTCTGATGGATATGAACCGGATTGGAACATGCGTTTTCCCCGCTCCGTTCGTGAGGAAGGAATGCTTTACGTTGTTGATGAAATCAAAACAGCACCTGATGGTAAGTCTTATATTGCGTGTGGTGAAATTAAGCGATTTGTGCAACCTACTATTAGCAGCTGATATAATTTCCGCTAGGAAAATTATCAAAAGTAGAGATGTAAGATGTTTCAGCCGGATCATTCACCAAAAGTCTTTATTAGCTATAGCCACGACTCAGCAGAACACATGGATCGTGTACTTGCATTGGCTGAGCGTTTACGATCTGAAGGTGTTGACTGCAATATAGATCAATATGAAATAGCACCTTCAGAAGGTTGGTACCAATGGTTAAGGACTCAATTGGAATGGACTGATTTTGTAGTTGTAGTTTGTACCGAACAGTACTATCTCCAATTTCTCCAATTTAGAGGTCGAGAAGAGCTAGGAAAAGGGCGGAAAGTAACCTGGGAAGGGTCAATTATTACTCAAGAGCTTTATTATAATTCCGATCTCAAAAGTATCAAATTTATTCCAGTTGTGTTTTCTGCTCAGGATATAAACTACATACCGATAATATTTCGTGCTTTAAGCATGTACTCTTTGGACACAGAAGAAGGATATACTACACTGTATCGTCACTTGACAAATCAGCCGTCTTCCCCAGTACCTGTATTAGGCGAAATTCCTTTAGCTGTTAACAAGCCTTTAGATGACAAGCGTTTAGAAGATGTATTTAAGCGGTCAGGCATACCCACGCATACGTTTGTTAAACCAGTTGAGTATCAACGGCTTTTTGTTGCTTTACGCACACCTGGTCGAGGATTAGTTGTTGAAGGACCATCTGGTGTGGGTAAGACTACTTGTGTTTTAAAAGTATTGGAGCAACTTTCTCTGCATGATAGGAGAATAAAAATACTAACGGCTCGGAGACGACAAGACACGGAAGAAATTGTTCTTTTACCAGAAAAAAATAGTTATGATATAATTATTCTTGATGACTTTCATGTATTGGAAGATAAAGCAAAACAATTAATTGCTGACTATATGAAGGTTATTGCTGATGAGGAAAAAGCTATTAAATTAGTCCTTATCGGTATTAATAAAGCTGGTAACAGTCTTGTTAAATTAGCAAAAGATTTGAATAATAGAATTGAAACAATCAGATTTGGAATCAATCCTGAAAATAATGTTATCGAACTTGTAAAAAAGGGCGAAGAAGCTTTAAAGATTAAATTTAATGAGACTTTACTTACAAATATAGTTAAAG
>NZ_QMEB01000098.1 GCF_012912135.1 Brasilonema bromeliae SPC951
AGTCGAGGTTGTGGAATTTAGCTCTTCATCCTTTTTTTTTGGCGAAGGTATTGATTTTATTTTGGCACATCAACCAGATTTTGATGTGGTTTGGTGCCGGGGAACTGTAGGAGAACAAATCTTTCGTCCTTGGGTAGAACGTATTGAAAAATCTGGGGCAAAAGTGTTAGCCAACCATCGAGTCACTGACTTAATTGTTGATGACAATAATCAAGTCACAGGAGTTGTTTGCAATGATGAAGTCTTTGATGCTGATGCAGTCATTTTTGCTGTTGGTATCACTGGTATGAGAAAGATTTTATCAAGTAGCCCTAGTTTACAAAAACGTGATGAATTTCGCAATCTCAGCAATTTAGGAGCAATTGATGTTTTAGCAACTCGGCTATGGTTTGACCGTAAGATTTCTATTAAACGTCCTTCTAATGCTTGCTTTGGTTTTGATGCAACAACGGGTTGGACATTTTTTGATTTGAATGCGTTGCATGATGAGTACCGTAACGAACCTGGCACAGTTGTTGAAGCTGATTTTTATCATGCTAATCAATTTCTTAATTTAGAAAATGAGGAAATTATTCCGATAGTTCACCGTTATTTAGCAAATTGTGTGCCAGAATTTCGGAATGCCAAAGTTATTGATAGCAGCGTGATTCGTCTACCCCAGGCAGTATCTCACTTTGCTCCTGGTAGTTATCGTTATATGTTACCAGCGAAAACGAGTTTTAAAAATGTATTTATGAGTGGTGATTGGATTGTAAACCGCCACGGTTCTTGGTCACAAGAAAAGGCTTATGTCACAGGTTTAGAAGCAGCAAATTTAGTGATTTCCTATTTTGGAGAAGGTGCACTAGCCAAGATTCTACCTGTGGAAGCAGATGAAGCACATATTCAATTGGCAAGAACTGTTAACAAAAGTGTACGTCAAATTGGTAAATCTATTTTGCCGGAGTTTTGGTTACCGTAAATGACACTCACCCGTCAGGCAGTGCTGTTTCATGAGACTTTGTGGCAGTTGTGGGGAACTCTTAACAGGGAACTCTTAACAGGACCTCGTAAAATCTCATTTTTGCAAGAGGTCTATTTTCTGAAAGGCTTACATTGTGAAGTATTAATGGGACAGGCTGCGCGTAAATCCCCTTAGGACTTATGCGCAGCATCTGTGTAGGAAATACGATTAATTTTTACAACTCAAATAGAATTGCTATAATCCATAATACTCCTTTTTTGTCAATTCTTTCTACCGTACTGCCTATCTAGCTTTTCACAATGCTTAGCGGCACAGACATCTACACAACAGTATTTTTAGAACTATTGGATTTAAATGGTAATGCTTCAAAAGCGCTTTGACCTAATAAAAAACAATTTTGGCTTAAAGATTGCACTGACATTAGCAGCATCTTTTTTCATCTTAATGCTAGTTTTTTGCCTTCATCGCTTCTACACTTTCTACGCATCCTATGACCAAGGTCTTTTCGACCAGTTATTTTGGAACACCATACATGGACATATCTTTCAAGGTTCTCTCTCTTCTGGTCAATCCAGTGCTTATACCCAAGATGGTCAAATACAGACAGTGTTCTACTGCCATTTAGGACAACACTTTGTCATTGATTTCTTGCTATGGATGCCCATATATGCATTATTTCCCACTGGCGCGACTCTTGTTGTTTTACAAGTTAGTTTGATAACTGCTGCGGGGTTGGTTTTATATGCTCTATGTCGCCACTATTTACCTCCTTCTATAGCTATTTTAATCACTGCCAGTTTTTATGGAGCTAATGCTGTCATTGGACCAACTTTCGCCAATTTTTACGAGCATTGTCAGATTCCTTTATTTGTTTTCTCTTTATTCTTGGCTTTAGAAAAACGTAAATGGTGGCTTTTTTGGCTATTCCTAATTTTGATATTAGGAATACGAGAAGAAGCAGGAATCATTACATTTGGTGTTGGCCTTTATCTATTTTTAAGTCGTCGCTATCCGCGTTTAGGTCTAGCTGTATGTTTAATTAGCTTCAGCTATGTCACAGTCGTGACAAATGTAATTATGCCCTTGTTTTCTAATGATAATTCGCGACTTTACTTAACTGCTCGTTTTGATCAATATGTTCCAGGAAATAATAGCCCCAGTACTTTACAGCTTCTGTGGGGAATTATTACCCATCCTAAAGAACTGATCCAGAGTCTGTTCACTCCGGTTGACAAGCGAGTCAAGTACTTTCTCGGTCAGTGGCTACCGTTAGCTTTTATACCTGCTATCTCACCATCAGCTTGGATAGTTGCAGGTCCTCCATTACTAGTGTTGTTGATGCAAGATGGTCAATCTGCTCTTGCTATGAGTATTCGCTATGCCTTAACTGTAGTTCCAGGTTTATTCTACGGCACAATTTTGTGGTGGTCTCAACATCAAGAGCGATTTCAACCAAGTTTTCGTCGCTGGTGGATCAGATTTATTGCCCTATCTATTTTCTTCACAATTACATCTAATCCTAACCGTGCTTTTTACTTTTTAGTTCCAGAATCTATTCATCCTTGGGTTTATGTTCCTCTAACTCGTCAGTGGGAACATGTAGGACATATCCGCTCATTAATGCAGTATATCAAGAGCGATGCTAGCGTTTCTGCAACGACTTATCTGCTTCCACATTTGGCAACTCGTCGGGGAATTATTCGTTTGCCAGCTATACAGTTACGACTCGATTCGGGAGAGGTTATAGACGTTGATTTCGCCTTAGCAGACTTGTGGCAACTGCAACAATATCAACCAGCCTTTAAGAGCGATCGCCGCCAACTGCAAGATTTTATAGCTTTTATTGACAAACTTTTGGCTCAAGGCAAGTATGGACTTGTGGATGTGCAAGATGGAGTTGTTTTGCTGCAAAAGAAAGTTGTTTCTCAGCCTCAAGCGATAACACGTTGGTTAGAATGGAAAGCAGAAATCCAAAAAATTTAGGAAGATTAAGAGATTTTTTGATCGCAATCCTCCGCAGATTTGTCTGAAAGTGCCTACGCGTAAGCGCATAAATCGCGCATCCTATAAAGAAGTCGGGAATCTTTTTGTTCACAAATGATTTAGGACTACTCTATCAAAACAGTATTGGGACGGATGTGTCCTCATTCGTCGGTCACATCCTCATGGGCTTTCTGCTACCAACACTTTTACAACGCGATGGATTCTTCTTTTAGTAACGCCACCAGGTTTTTTGCACGTAACTGAGAATAGCCATAGCGATCGCCGCAAGCACCAACAGCCAAATCACTCCTCCTGGAAGAAAAGTGAGAATACCAAAACCTCGCAGAACCCAAACAGCGATCGCAATACCAAGAAAAACCCCGAAACCCTGGTTTAATGTACGATTTAATTTAGACGAACTCATCTTATTTGCCTTAAACTCAACAGTCACTGCATTTTATTAGTAACAATCTTAGTCACTAAATCTGAAAGCCGCAAATAAAAATCAGACCAGAGGTAGATGCAGTTAAAGCGCTGATTCTATGGGAAGCAGTCGTAAGAAAATCTACTCTACAATCAGTTCTTCATCTTTACTCTGACTTCTGAGTATTATTACTCAAATGTTAAGATTTGCTATTTTGTGAATAAAATTGTCACTATATGCTGAGAGAGAACACAATATTTTGATATGAGTGATAAACCTGACATATGATAAGCGTGAAGTTTTGGTAAAAATGACTAGAGCATGACTGTTTCCGGAAAACTCTCGTATTTTACTGGAATTAGAATTAATGACTTGGACTGTATACCAAGTTAGATATTCACGAGTTTAAGCTTATGACGTTGATGTGTTGAGGAGTGACTGAAAAAAGTATGTCTGCGTCCTTTACCTCAGATTCGGTTCCTACAAATTCAAGTATGCCTTGGACTCAAGATAAACAAAGATTACTGATGCAAGGTGAAATTCTGGTGCAAACGCGATCGCACACAGCTTGGGGTGGTGCTGTCACCGCTTGGATGTATTTGCCCTTAGTGCGATCAAATATCTGGCAACAGATAACAGATTACCCGCGTTGGGTACAATATTTTCCAGATCTGACCAAAAGCGAAGTTTTGCAATCTGGTGAGGTGAAACGTCTGTATCAAGCGGCACAAAAAACATTTTTCTTTTTCACTGCCCAAGTAGAAATTTACCTTGATGTGGTGGAAGAGTTTGGGCAGCACATACAATTTAGGCTGCAAAAAGGTAGCTTTCACGATTTTACAGCCAACTTAGACCTAAAAGATTGTGGTAACGGGACTTTACTGAGCTATACTGTGCAAGCTACACCGATCATTCCCATACCATCAATTTTTATTCAACAAGCCATGAACTTTGAATTGCCTGCGAATATGCGTAAAATGCGACAAGTTCTTTGTAAGGATTAGTAAAAGATGTCACAGGCAAAAGAAATTTTGGACTTTTGGTTTGGTAGTTCTGGTTCACCAGACTACGGCAAACCAAAGTCTTTCTGGTTCAGTAAAAAACCAGAGTTTGATGAAGAACTGCGAATCCGGTTTCTGACAGATTACCAAAAAGCAGCAGGAGGGTACCTAGACGACTGGATGGATTTTCCTGACAGTTGTCTAGCTTTGATTTTGCTGTTGGATCAATTTCCCAGAAGTATGTTTCGTGATACTCCCGAAGCCTTTGCGACTGACTGGGAAGCACTCTCAGTAGCTCAGCACGCTGTTGCACAACGATATGATCAGAAGTTGCTACCCGTACAACGCTGGTTTGTTTACTTGCCTTTTGAACATAGCGAAAATTTGGAGCATCAGAGTCAAGCAGTACGACTGTTTCAGCAATTGGGGGATGATCCTGATAGTGTGAGTTGCATTGATTATGCACTACGCCATATGCAAGTGATAGAGCGTTTTAGGCGCTTTCCTCATCGCAATAAGATTTTGGGAAGAGTTTCAACTCCAGAAGAAAAGGAGTTTTTGAAGCACAAAGGCTCATCATTTTAACCTACATTCCGCACCTTGAACTGTCATATCAACAATAAACCTGCTTGAAAATCCAATTATCGAGGAAGGTGACAACTCTCCCGCTAACCGCAAGCGGTTTAAGGAGCGCATCTCAGATTCACTTCGGAGACTTGCTGCTTCACAGGCTGAGCAACCTCTAAGCCTCCACAGCCAGAAATCGGTAGTCCAACCGACTTGTGTTTTAACAAATTCAGTGCGCTGTTCCAATCGCGGTCAATAACTAACCCGCAAGAACAACTATGAACACGAACTGCTAGAGTTTTCTCTACTCTTTCACCACACCCTGAACAATCGATACTTGTCCCTCTAGGATCAACACCTCTTGTATGCTTGCCGCGTCTGACCGCTACTGCTTGCATGATTTGGAGAAATGCGCCCCAAGCAACATCAAGTATTGACTTAGCTAATCGTGTTCTAGCCAAGCCCTTAATGTTCAAGTTTTCAAAAACGATTAGATCATAGGAATTAACCAACCAATGTGCGACTTGATAATGAAATTCTTTGCGCTGCCTTGCAACGTGCAAATGAAGCTTAGCTACCTTCGACAATTGTTTTTGGTAGTTTTTAGACCCTTTGGTTTTACGTGCAAGCTTGCGTTGTTGACGGGCTAGTGTTGCCTGCGCTTTCCGATAATACTGTGGTACTTGAATACTTTGCCCATCAGCAGTCGTTAAAAACTTTTCCAGCCCAACATCTATACCAGTAGCCGTTTTAATTTCGTTAACAGGCAATGCATTAGGAACGGTTTTATCTTCTAGCGAAAAACTTGTATACCATCCGTCAGCTTTGCGTAAAATCGTTGCTTGCTTAATCTCAAATCCCTCTGGAATTGGGCGGTGCAAAATAACTTCAACCTCGCCAATTTTAGACAACTTGAGAATACTACCTGTTAAATGTGCGCCTGCCTTTGGAGAATTAACACGCGGAAACGTAAAAGAACAAATATCCCCACGTTTCTTAAAACGTGGTCGTCCTCCCCTCTTGCCGTTCTTGTCAGGAACCAACCAGCGCTTCCACGCTTTGTCCAGCCTCATCAAGTTTTGTTGTTGGCAATCGGTGTAGATGTTTTTGTATTCAGGAAACAGTTCTTTAGTTTGCTTAAGACCTGATGCTTGTGTGTAATAGTCAGTCTTGTCTGGAATATCACCAATTGGCTCACATACCAAACTACAGCGGTCAATCTGGCATCTTGTACGGGTTAGCCAGTCCAATCTTTGACCTAGTGCATAGTTATAATGACGACGCAGCAACTCGCCCCAGGTTTCAAGAGTGACAACCTGTTCTGATGTGGGATTGAGCTTGTACTGGTAAGTGAGTAACATATAGTCATGATAGCATTTAGTGCCATGTCTTACAATATAGGATACAGGTCAGTTTATAGTCTTAATATTCATTTGGTGCTTGTAACAAAATACCGCAGAAAAGTTATTAATCAAGCAATACTGAAACGATTGCAGGAAATATTTGAGACCACTTGCCTCAAGTGGAGAAGCAAAGTCACAGAATTTAACGGAGAAAGCGATCATGTTCATTTGGTCATCAGCTATCCGCCAGACGTTGAAGTGAGTAAATTAGTCAATAACCTTAAAACCGTATCTAGTCGTTTAATCCGCAAAGAGTTTTATGAACATGTCAGCCAGTTTTATAACAAGCCTGTGTTTTGGACAGGTGCATATTTCGTTGCATCGTGTGGCGGAGTCACTCTTGAACAACTTAAATCCTATGTTGAGAAACAAAGTAGTCCTGCTAATTAAGGGGGCATCGAACCCCCTTAATTAGCCCGCAATTCCCCTTCGCCGCCAACCGTCCCGGTGTGGCGGGAGTACCCTTGCGGAAAACCAGATGGGCTAAGAAAAAGCAGAAAAGGGATTTGTCCATGTGATCGTCCAAGACGGATGCCACTGTAGAGAAAATCTAAACAGAGGTCAAAGAAGGTTTATTTTAAAACAAAGCAATGCATTAGTTAGCAAGATGCTGCAGATGAATTAGATTCTTTAGTCACCTTGTAACCGAGATGTTCGAGACGCGAACGCACACGTTTAATTAGATGCTCTTGTTGGTGTTGGCTCAAATAATTGACGTCCAAGTCTCGATAGAGCCGGGCTGTGGACAACATATGGTAGACAGTAGTCAAAATTCGCGCTCGCCACACCGACAAGAGCTCTTTTCCTACCTCGTCGTGCAGCTAAACTACGCCAACTTGTGACACCCATCTGGTACATCTAGATAATGTACGCTCCTCAGTAGCGCAAATCTTGCCAACAGAGAAAGCACAGCAGATAGCAGAAGTCTTTGGGGTGCTGGCAGATACGAACCGTCTACGCCTCCTATCAGCTTTGGCTTCCCAGGAGTTGTGTGTTTGCGATTTAGCCGCACTGATGAAAATGACGGAATCAGCCGTTTGCCATCAACTAAAATTATTGAAAGCTATGCGTCTAGTTCGCTATCGGCGAGAAGGTCGCAACGTTTATTACACATTGGCTGACAGTCACATTGTTAACCTTTATCAGTCTGTAGAAGAACATTTGCAAGCTTGATGAACTCGCCTTACCGGCGGCATCCACAAAACAAAAGTGCAAAATATGATAAGACACTGATTTTATTGTTACTATTCGGTTTTGGTAGTGGGAACTTCACCATGAACCACCAGCACGCCAAAGGATGACAGGAGAAAAAAAAAGTGAAACCGTTACGGATCGTAGTTGTAGGTGGTGGCGCGGCTGGTTTTTTTGGTGCAATCGCAGCAACCGAAGCAAATCCCCACGCGCAAGTGACCATACTCGAAGCCAGTCGCCAACTTCTGGCAAAAGTCCGCATTTCTGGTGGCGGACGTTGCAATGTCACTCAAGCTTGTTTTGACCCTTCAGGATTGGTACAAAATTATCCCAGAGGTGGAAAAGCTTTGCTAGGTGCGTTCACGCGCTTTCAAGCGAAAGATACAGTCGCTTGGTTTGCTGCCCACGGAGTACCCCTCAAAACCGAAGCTGATGGCAGAATGTTTCCCATCACTAATAGTTCCGAAACTATAGTGAACTGTCTGATAAATACAGCAAAAGCAGCTGGGGTAGAAATACGTACAGGAACATTTATTGTTGATGTCAAACAACTCAGCACTCCTAATTTTGAAATTTCTCTAAAGTCGGGAGAGATTTTGGAGTGCGATCGCCTACTCCTTGCCACAGGCAGCAATCCCATAGGCTATAAAATAGCACAGAAGTTGGGACATACAATTGAACCACCAGTCCCCTCGTTATTTACCTTCAATATCAAAGATGAATTTGTTTTGAAGTTGGCTGGTGTGAGTGTCAACCCCGTGCGGTTGCGCTTAAGCGTACAAGGATTTCCCCAACTAGAACAAACTGGACCTTTGCTCATCACCCATTGGGGTTTTAGTGGTCCTGCGGTGCTAAAACTTTCTGCGTGGGGTGCGAGAGTTTTGCACTACCGCAACTATCAAGCGACTTTACATATTAATTGGCTACCCAATCTCCAGCCAGAAGAAGTCAGGCAGAAATTACTAGCAGTGAAAAATGAAGTGGCAAAAAAGGCGATCGCCTTACATCGCGGCGTAGACTTACCCCACCGTCTCTGGCAATACATTATCTCCCGTGCAGGTATCACACCAGAAGACCGTTGGGCAGAATTATCAAACAAAACACTCAACCAGTTGGTGCAAGAACTGACGAAAGGACAATACCAAATTAATGGCAAAGGAGTTTTTAAGGAAGAATTTGTCACCTGCGGCGGTGTCAACCTTAAAGAAGTCAACTTTAAAACAATGGAAAGTCGATTAGTTCCAAGGCTTCACTTTGCTGGAGAAATTTTGGATATTGATGGTGTCACTGGTGGCTTTAACTTTCAAAGTGCTTGGACAACCGGATATTTAGCGGGGGTTGGGAGCAGTTAACTAAAAACTTGTCTAGAATAGTACAAATTTTAGATGAGATCGTTAGAACACCATGACTTTTTGAGTGATTAAACTCAATCAATTTTTCTTAGGATAAGATGTAAGCTAATTCAGAAAAAATTAAGTACCAAGCGATCGCTCCGGAATCGGATTGTGTGCCTTTGTAGCTTTGTTCGACTATAATTAGCTATTAATATCCATCAAAAACGCTGTTAATTATGCATGTCAGTATTGGGAACAACCTCAAGAAACGATTTCATGCGACTCACGCCATCCGAGAGTTGAAGATGAGTTAAGTTGTAGTAAAGCTAATAGAGGAGTGGCTACAAGTAAACGAGGTCTATTCATTTAAGGTTCACGAAAATGTCCTTATTAGTAACAAAACAGCTAAGTAGTAAAAAGGTAGTTAGCCTGTATTGAAAAAATATGAATTTATCAGGTGAGCAGCGTAAAAAACTAGAAAATGCTTTAGTAGATGCTTTTCGTGACAAAGCATCTTTGGAGCGAATGGTGCAGTATGAGTTAAATAAAAATCTCAACGAAATTGCTCCTGACAGTAGTTTACAAGGTATTATCTACAAATTAATACAAAAAGCAGAAGCTGAGGCTTGGGTAGAAAAACTAATTCATGCTGCGCTTGAGTCTAATCCAGGGAATTTAAAGTTACAAAATATTGCCCGCGAACTATCATCTTCTTCAGCAACTATACCTTCTGAAAACATGATCGGATCCAGAAACAGAAACGAATACATTTTTCCAGATACAATCGTTTTGTGTGTAGATAATCTTGATAATATTACGAAAGAAAATTTGCTTGAAAGAACTCGTGTTTTACCTAGAAAGCCAGGTTCATTGAAGCTTTTTGGTCTAATTGATACTCCTTCAGTGGAAAATGAGAACTGGCGTTTGAAAGACTTACTCAAGAACTTGCCACAAGAAATAAATCGAAAATGGTTAGAAGAGCTTGTAAAATCTGTCTATTCAGCTCTCAAAGGAGAATTAGATCCAAATCGCTACGAGAGGAATCCCCAAGAAGTTTCGACGTTCCAGTCATCAGAGGGTAAATTATTTAGACCTATCTTATATAAAAGAAAACGCTCGATTGACGACCGTTCAATAGAGTTTACTGTTATTTTTGAGGAACATATCAGTAGGGGATATGTGGAAAACGCGCCCAATCTAGCATATGCCACCCTAGTAACCGCTTTCATCCTTGCGAATCGCCTTCAATTGGAAGTGTGTAACAAATATCTGCCAATGCTTGATGATTGGTCGCAAGAGGTCTCAGAGGTAATTAGGACAAGACTTCAAGAAGTTAGGATCTCATTCGAGTATATTGAAGAAGATGCCGAACGTCGTAGAAAAGGTGAAGCTATTAACAAAAATAATAAAGACAGACTTCGAGACTCTTTTGAATCTAAGGATGAAAGAACAACAATTGAATCTAACTTGTCGGTTCAACAGAGGTACAAAAATATTCTACTTCAAGCTGATACACGTCACAATATCGATGAAGTCAGAGTTGCATTAACTGAGCTTAAGCGTTTGAATAAAATTGTTCTGCGTATGATAATCCAACGATTGTCTGGATTTTATGATGCAGATTCTCCTTGAGTGCTTAGCATATTGCTTTTTACTATAATTGGATTACTCCCATTTTTGTATAGGCATTTTAATAGGTTTTGCGGGAGATCATTTCTTTAGTGTAAGCTAGCTGGTTTTTGGTACCTACTTTAGATAAAGACTATGGAACAAGAGTTTGATCTCATTTTTCGCCATAAACTATGGAATTGTCCTGAGTCAGCTTCTGGCTTTGGTTCAACCCTCAAAAACACAGAGGAAATTAGGAAACAATTGCCCAGTTTAGTTAAAAAGCTAGCTGCAAAAACATTTCTGGATCTTGGCTGTGGTGATTTTAATTGGATGAAAGAGATTGACCTCGAAGTCGATAAATATTATGGCGTTGATATAGTTCACAGCATTTGTAAAGACAATAATCAAAATCATGCACGATATAATAAAGTTTTTATAAGACAAGACTTGACAAAGGACGCACTACCCAAAGCTGACATCATTTTGTGCCGAGATGCATTAGTGCATTTGTCCTTTTGCGATATCGGTAAAGCTATTCAAAACATTAAGAAGAGTGGCTCTCGATATCTGCTGGCAACAACTTATCCTAACGTTGAAGTTAATTTTGAGATATGCACAGGGGGTTGGAGACCACTAAATCTGCAAAAACAACCCTTTAATTGGCCAGAACCAATCTTTTTAATAAAAGATTCTGAGGAAATTGGTCTACCGGATTGGGGTAAGCACTTAGGGCTGTGGGAAGTCCAAAAGATGATGCTTCCTAGTCGTGGAACTTATTTATATTCTGGTTCTGCTAATGTCCCAGGCTCTTATGCTAAAGTACTCCCTGCTCTGTCATGCATAGAAACTTATTTAGAACCAAGGCTTGCCTTCTGTGAGCAACCAGGGCGAACGCATCTTAATTAAACGAAAAATTTTAACTTACTAACATGGGCATCACTAATACTGCTGACTCCCGCAAAAATAACTCATCATTTTATGACAAAGCAAAAGTTTCTTAACAGCCTGAGAACTTCCATAAACGGATGTGTTTGACTTCAATGAAAAAAGCTTTAAACCCCCCTGCTTAATGTCTAGAAAAGGGGTAAAAAGCAAAGATGAAAAAAGAATGATTTGATTATTTCTTTTATTTTCGACTCATTAAAACTCCTGGTTCTTGCTGTATGGGCAAGACATCTAAAATATCAGTTTGAGAACAATATTTCAGATCTTCATCAGAGTTCAGGCGCAACAGACGTTTGCCGTGACTTGCAAGATGAAGAAGTTCCAACAAGTTGTCTTGCCATTGAGAGTAAAGAGCGATCGCGCTAATCACTTCATCGTTACCCGCCAGCTCATCTTGTGACAATTTCGTCTGCTGTGCAACACTGTGAGCAATCGCACCTGCACAAGCCGTATCTTCTAGAGAAAAACTGCCTTCCCAACCTGATCCGACTATCCAAACTGTTTCTGGTTGCTTTTCCAACAGATATTGCACCACAGCAGCACGGTTGACAAAAGCAGCTGCAAGTACTGCTTTTGCATCCTGTATTCTTTGTAAAGCACGGGTGCCATTAGTGGTACTAATGAACAAGCGCCGTCCTTGTACAAGTTCTGGGGTACAATCGAGAGGAGAATTACCCAAATCAAAGCCAGGAACTTTTGACCCGCCACGTTCTCCTGCTCGTAGGCGTTTTTCACCGGACCATTTCTCGCTAACTGCTAAAAGTTGGTCCAAATCACTGAACACTTGGACAGCTTCACCTCCAGCTGCCAAAACGGTCGCCATTGTTGTCGTAGCTCGCAGTACATCGACTGCGATCGCGCATTCTGGCACTTTATCTGTTGGAGTTAATTCCGGAGTGTGGTAAATGAATAGCTTCACGCCTTGAGTACACCTGATTGAATACTACTGCCGAAAATAATATTTCTACTGAACAAGCGTCAACTACCGTAGTGATAGTTTATGCAAGAATTGGAGCAATGGAGTTGATTATAACTACTGTTATCAACACAGCAGTCTTAATTTGTTGGCAAATCAGCGGTAATCTGAAATAAAGAACAAATTTTGTAAAAACTGTGTTTGGCGTTCAATTTGTCCTCTACTACCAAACTGAGGCTATTCCTGCTGATATGGTGACGAGTATGTGGTGATCTGGCGCTATTTTGCCTGATTTCCTACGCCCTGGGCAAGGGCTGAGGAGATACTTGTAGGGTTAGTAGTGCTTTTTGAAAACAACTAACCCAACGGGAGAGCCACTAACAATCCCCAATCCAAAATCTAAAATCCCAAACCCATATGGCACCTTTACCCAACTATCGCCCGAAACAACTGTCTGTAGGTCCGTTAGAAGCAGAAATTTTGAATATCATCTGGGAACTCGGTTCCGCTACAGTTAAAGATGTGCACGACCGAATTCTAACAGACCCCAACCGGGAACTCGCTTATACATCTGTGACCACTGTACTGCGTCGTCTCACCGATAAAGGGTGGCTAGTCTGTATTAAAAAAGGACGAGCATACTATTGGCGACCATTGGTGACAAAGCAGCAAGCAGACGTTATTAGAGCGCACGAACAGTTACAGCGATTTTTGGCGGTGGGAAACCCCGATGTTATAGCTGCTTTTGCAGATAGTTTGGATGAAACTGCTTCGGAGCAAATACAGGCGATCGCCAAACGCATTCAAGCTGCACGCCAAGCCAGGGAGGAACAATAATGCATCTAATAATGATTGTGGCTTCAATGGTCGTTGTTTATTGGATAAGATGCCAATGGACACAACCCCAAGGAACTTGGAGTGAACGATGGCAATATGCCCTATTTTTATTTCTCTTTCCACCATTGCTCATTTTCATGACGGCGATCGCCGTCATTTGCATGGGACCCCAAGGAAAAATGAGCGGCTTACAGACAGGTTGGTTCAGCTATGTGCTGGCATTAATTAGTCTTGCTTTTTCTGTCGTTTTATGCATAAAACTGGCATGGGGAGGATGGCAGTCTGTGAAATCAGCTCGCAAGTGTTCCCTGGTTGATTTAGCGGGTAGACAAGTGAGAGTTCTGGATACAGGGGTACCGTTTGCCGGTCAAATTGGATTTTGGCAACCCGAACTCGTCCTCAGCCAAGGACTGCTGCACACTCTTTCACCAGAACAATTGGAAACTGTCTTAGCCCACGAACAAGGACATTACCATTACCGGGATACATTCTGGTTTTTCTGGCTAGGTTGGGTGCGTTCCTGCACCGCGTGGTTACCAAACACAGAAGCTTTGTGGCAAGAGTTGTTAGCCTTGCGCGAACTACGCGCCGATGCACATGCTGCTTCACAAGTAGATCCTTTACTGCTTGCAGAATCACTTTTGTTGGTAGTTAGCAGTCCGCCTATATCCTCAGAAATTTGCTGTGCTGCATTAAGTTCTAGTCACGTAGATCGTTTAGAACAGAGGATAGAAGCCCTGTTAGCACAGCCAGAACCAGTTCCAGAAGTTCAATTACAATCTTGGAATAGTTACTTGTTGGCATTTTTGCCTCTGGTGACTGTAATATTTCATACGTAGTTCATTTTTTTGATCTCAAGTAGAGTGCGTTCACAAAGTGCGCACTCTATTTTTTTTGGTTTTTCGTTTCAAGTGTCACCGCAGACTTGCCACATCAGTCCAGATATTAATACAGTGTCTGAGCTTGTCTTAAGTTGCCAATAATATAGTCAAGCCTACACTTTTATTGACAGTTATCGACATCCTTAATTAATTCATTCACGAACTCTCTAAGCCGTTCTTGCCAGTCAGGGACGGCTTTAAGCTTTTGTTTGACTCCCGGCAATACCTTGAAGCATACAGGATCTTTGTCAAAAGGGCGATCGCTTGTAAACCCTAATTTGTGATTTTTCTTAAAAGTCATTGCATATTCCTGTTTTTATGAGTATACTAATACTAGCAGCGTTAAAAGCAATAAATGTTTTTATCTGTCAAAACAAAATTAAAACTGAGTAAAGCCCAAAAAACGGTAATGAGTAAACACGCGGGAATAGCTAGATTTACTTATAATTGGGGCTTAGCAACTTGGAATAATTTGGTTAAAGATGGATTGAAGCCTAATAAATATATTCTTAAGAAGTTTTTTAACAATCACGTAAAACCTGAGTTTGATTGGATTAAAGAAAAAGGTATTTGCCAAAGAATAACTCAGTATGCTTTTGATAATTTAGGCGATGCTTTCTCTAGATTTTTTTCTGGCAAGGGCGGTTATCCTAATTTCAAAAAGAAAGATCATCACGATTCTTTTACTATTGATGCAGGTGGCAAGCCTATACCTGTTGGTGGGAAATCAGTAAAACTTCCAACAATTGGATGGGTTAGAACTTATGAAGGATTACCCCATGTTACGTGTCAATCAATTACAATATCACGAACTGCTGATAGTTGGTTTATAGCTTTTGCTTATGAACAAGAACATGAGCCAACTGCTAAACAGTATGAAGTCGTAGGGGTTGATTTAGGTGTCAAAGAGTTGGCTACGTTATCAACTGGCGTTGTGTTTCCTAATCCTAAGCACTATAAATCCGCCTTAAAGAAGCTCCGAAAATTGTCTAGGGAACTTTCAAGAAAAAAGAAAGGATCTAATAACAGACACAAAGCCAAAATCAAGCTTGCTAAACACCATTTAAGGATAGCTAACCTCAGAAAAGATACGCTTAATAAAGCCACTACTTTCTTATGCAAAAACCACGCAAAAATAGTAGTAGAGGATTTAAATGTTAAGGGTATGTTAGCTAACCATAAATTAGCTCAGGCGATCGCTGATTGTGGCTTTCACGAGTTTAAGCGCCAGCTAGAATATAAGGCGAAAAAATTTGCTAGTGAAATAATAATAGCTGATCGCTGGTTTGCGTCAAGCAAAACCTGCTCAGCTTGTGGGCATGTTCAAGACATGCCTCTTAAGATGCGGACTTTCAATTGCGAAAACTGCGGATCTTCTATCGATAGGGATCTCAATGCAGCAATTAACTTGAGCCACTGCTCGACTAGGGTTTCCCGGCTTGAAGCATGTGGCGTATTGCGTTTGGCTAAAGCGTGAAAGCTTACCGAGGGATAAGTGCTCCCATGCTCCCATTGAAGTAAGAAATAAATGTCTGGATTTGTCTAGAGTTTATGTAGCAGAATAACGAATCATTAGACCAAAGAAATTATGACTCCCTCCCTCCCTCACTCCCTCTCTCCCTCTCCACTCCCCACCTCCTACAAACATATCCGCGATTTAGACCAACTCATCGCCCTTGTCGCCTCCCATCGCATCGCAGGACGTAAAATAGTCTTCACCAATGGTTGTTTTGATATACTCCACGCCGGGCATGTCTCCTATCTCCAACGCGCCAAGGTCTTAGGTGACATTCTCATTATTGGGGTTAATTCCGACGACAGCATCCGCCGTCTCAAGGGATCAACTCGTCCTATAAACCCGTTAGAAGATAGGATGCAGGTTCTGGCTGCACTAGCTTGTGTTGACTATCTCATTCCTTTTGAAGAAGATAGCCCCAGTCACCTTATTAGCAAGCTACACCCCAATATCTACGTCAAAGGCGGCGACTACACGAAAGAAACTCTGCCAGAAACACCCGTAGTAGAAGAATACGGTGGAGTCATTGAATTTTTGCCCTTTTTGGAAAATCGTTCCACAAGTAAAATAATTGAGCAGATTTCCCAAGGTAAAAATCATTCATGATAATTGAAACACCTCGGTTAGTGCTGCGTCCATTTGAAGACAAGGACACACTACCATTCATAGCTTATCGCTGTGATCCGGAAGTAGCAAAGTATCAGAGTTGGGATGCGCCCTATCCTGAAGCGGAAGCAATCACGTTTATAGAAGCCATGAAACGTGCAACACCAGGTGTACCAAGAGAGTGGTATCAGTTAGCAATTGAACTTTTAGCGACAGGCGAAACTATCGGTGATTGTGCCTTTTGTATTTGCGCCGATGATGAACGTCAAGCAGAGATTGGCTTCACACTTGCGCCAGCCCACCTTTGGCATTGGCTATGGAACCGAAGCTGTAAAATGCTTGCTCAATCATCTGTTTGGTGAGCGCAACCTGCATCGCGTACGGGCAAACTGTGATCCTGCCAACATCGCGTCTGTGAAGCTAATGCAGCGGATCGGTATACGGTGTGAAGGACATTTTGTTAAGAGTTTGTGGTTCAAAGACTCTTGGGTAGATGAACTTTGGTTCGCCATTTTACGCGAGGAATGGAAAGTCACTTAACTCAAAAAGTATGTGAAAAGTTTGCTCTATAGGTTTTTTTTTGACTCTAAAAATCTCTATAAATTGGAGAAAAATTTGAGAACTTGTTAAAATTAAAAGATTTCTGATATCACTATGGTATTTTCTCAAAAATGGTTTATATGGAGTCAGAGTTTAGTCTGACAAAGCGTCCCTAAAAGCTTTTTAGTTTTTTTTGACGTTAAATCAACTCTTTCTATACTGATATATTTCAGTTTTGTTCATTTTTTTAAATACAGCCTAATGCAAGTGTTTGAAGTAGTTTTAGTTCTCAACTGGCTGAGCGTGCAAAAGAAAAAAAAGAGTGAATATCCCAATAGCCATCAGTTAATTAAATTACCTTTAAAAGATATCAGAGCACTAGTTCCTTCTGACCACATCGGATATAAAATCAGGGAGAAGTACTTACTTTAATGTTAAGAGGAGTGATTAGTTAAGATGAGTAAGCTTCTTAAAACCATTGCAGCCTCCCTAGTTTTCGGTATGGCAGTTGCCACACCTGTTGCTACCTTTCCATCAATAGTCCAAGCACAAACAGGTACAACCCCAACAACTACAGCTACTCCTACACCAACAGGTGCAGCTACTCCTAGCGGCACAACAGGAGGCAAAAAACCTGCCAGCACCACAGGAGGCAAAAAACCTGCCAGCACCACAGGAGGCAAAAAACCTGCCAGCACAACAGGAGGCAAAAAACCTGGCACAACAGGGACAACAACACCTATGGACTCGCCTACTCCAGGTTCCACTACACCTTATACAGGCGCGCCTACACCCACTGGTTCACCTTCAGCTACGCCGAGCAAAAAACCATAAGGCAAAAAGTCAATGTAACAACAGTCAGGGAATGGAACTGTAACCTAAAAGCTATTCAAGCCTGATCAAAGGTTGTCAATTTTGATCAGGTATAGCGAAAAGATAGTATAATAGTCCTGATAGTACGGGTTAACAACCGTGCACCAAGAGGATCAACCCCTGACAGCATAGACTGGCGTTTGAGAAACGTGCCACAGGCGAAGTGCAGGTGACCTAGACAAGCGAGTGCGGTCTTGGGGTTTCCCCAAGTGAAGCAACTCGCGTAGAGCGTCGTTAGTAGCGCCTCAAAAGAAGTTTTTCATAAGAACTTCGACACATATAGCGGTCAGTTAGACCGTGTTAGTCTCTGGACTGGATAGAACCGACTCTTCCAGGATGAAAGAGGAAGTAAGCTTCAAAGCTAACCGTTGTGCCAATTATCTATTATAGAAAAGGGCATGGTTGAATAGCTTTGAGTAGGTCTTATGTAACGGAAGATAGGCGATGCATCCCTAGGGGTATACGAGCGATGGCACTCCGTGCCTGCCCCTTTAGGGCATCGCCATTCAATACTGATACAAAAGCTCCTTGTGCATCATGCCTTGGAGCTTTGTTATTGCTTGTGAGTTTAAGTTATTATCACAAGAATCTTCTGGTGAATATTATATGCAAAAATCGGGCTACATCCTGGCATTGGATTTGGGTACAACAGGCAACCGTGCCTTTGTGTTTAACGCAGATGGTAAGATTGTTGGTCAGGCATATCAGGAACTGACACAGTACTATCCTCAGCCTGGATGGTTAGAGCATGATTCTTTAGAAATTTGGCAGGCGACTTGCTGGGTGATGCAAACTGCGATCAAAAATGCCCAGATTGCTCCTGATGAAATTATCGCTCTTGGGCTGACAGTGCAGCGAGAAACTTGCTTAATTTGGGATAAAACGACTGGTCAACCTCTGCATAGGGCGATCGTCTGGCAAGATCGCCGCACAGCTCCTTTGTGCCATCATTTACAAGAGCAAGGATATGCTCAGGAGATTTCTGATCGCACAGGACTCATTGTTGATGCCTATTTTTCAGCCACAAAGCTGTCATGGCTGTTAGAGCATTTTCCAGGCGTTGACCTCAAAAATATCTTAGCTGGAACGATTGATACTTGGGTGCTGTGGAACCTCACAGGTGGAAAAGTTCACGCTACTGATCACAGTAATGCCAGCCGTACAATGCTGATGAATCTAGCAAGCTGTGAGTGGGATGAAACACTGCTGACTCTGTTTAAAATACCTCGTCATATCCTGCCCCAAATTCAGCCTAGTTTGGGAACTTTTGGAGTGACTGATGCTAGCTTGTTAGGCGTTGAAATTCCCATTACTGCTATTTTGGGAGACCAACAAGCTGCTTTGTTTGGACATGGCTGTCATTCTCCCGGATTAATGAAATGTACTTACGGTACTGGGAGTTTTTTAGTCGCTCACACTGGCTCTCAAATCGTGCGTTCCCAGCATCAACTTTTGAGTACTTTAGCATGGACTCAAGTAAACGCAAGCGGAACTTTGGACGTGGGCTATGCATTAGAAGGTAGCATATTCACGAGTGGAGCTTGCATCAAATGGCTGCGCGATCGCGTTGATCTGATCACAACTGCTGCTGAAACTGAGGTGCTCGCAAATCGAGTCACAGATAATGGCGGAGTTTACTTTGTGCCCGCATTTAGTGGACTGGGTGCGCCTCATTGGGATATGAGTGCTAGGGGAGCGTTTTTTGGAATTACTGCAATGGTACAACGTGAGCATTTGGTACGTGCAGTACTGGAGGCATTGGCTTACCAAGTTCAGGAAGTTGTACAGGCTATTCTTGCATCCAACACTATTTCCATTGAACGGCTGAGTGTGGATGGTGGTGCCTGTGAGAACAACTTTCTCATGCAGTTCCAAGCAGATGTGTTAGGGATACCAGTTGAACGTCCTAAGATGCGCGAAATGACAGTGCAAGGTATCGCGTTTGCAGCAGGTCTTGCTGCTGGATTTTGGGATAATGATCAGCTACTCGTGCAGCAACGACGAATTGAGCGCGTGTTTTTACCTGGTGTAGGGAGAAATCACGCTTTGGAAAACTTTACAACTTGGCAAAAGGCAGTTGAACGCGCTAAGCACTGGGCTGATTGATTCTTTATTCCACAGAGGTGTGGTCAAAAGTGGTTGGTAGAGGGGGTAGGCATGGGTTATGAAACCGTCTTTGTTTTTGACACTGCCATATTTCCTACACTCAAACTTTGATTTGATTAACTATTTTAACATTGTTTAACCGTGTAATTCACGGAAGCTCGCGCTTCGCTTTTGTGGTAGTCTTTAGACCTTAGTGAGAATGTACATGAGAGTGATTAGAACGCTGATAATGTTGGCGTAGCAAATCTTTACCATAATCATTACCGTTGGGGGTTCGGACGACAGTATGAATATGATTGCGAGATGGCTCTTTGTTTCCCAACGCCTGACCTCGCTGATGGTCAAATTCAATTAAGATTACGGGACTGTGAATTCGATAATAGAAGACACTGTTATTGTCAAATCCTCCCATCCAAGCAAAGTGAGTGTTTTCCAAATGTTGACGGACTTGTTCCATCTTAACTTCTGCATGACCATTGCGAATATCGCTTGTATATTCCCTAATTAAGTCAAGCAGTATTTCTTGTTGACCACTCATCAACTCCGCAAAGGAGATTCCTTCATAACGCATTTCAAAGTTATCCCTAAATGCTGAAGTAAAGACATCTGTGGGAATTTCTTTGGCAAGGACTGCTTTGTCTCTTTGCTCGGCTGTTAGTGCACGGATTGTAGCAAGTCCCTTACTTTCTTCTGGCTCAAATACACGAATTCCAGCATGTTCACCTTCTGTTGCCCTCACAGGTTCTGACCCCATGAAGGTTGGTGTCATGACGACTTGATCTCCTAAAACAAAGTAGTTGATATTAAGATGATGCCCATCAAGTTGCCAACCCCAAGGCTCCTTCATGGAAGGTTGTCCCATGAAACTAAACCAATATAGTTCTTTTCCATACTCGTTCAATTTCTTCGTAAGCTGTCCTAGTAGGTCATCAAGTTTGAATTGAGGGATAAAGTCGCTTCAATTTAATGCGAG
>NZ_QMEB01000099.1 GCF_012912135.1 Brasilonema bromeliae SPC951
CATGTGGCGTCCCTGGGCTAAAGCCACAGGGTTTTCATCTCACCCACTATAAAGCCATTTTGGATATTAGCTTGAAATTCTACAGCAAACATAGCTAGCCTCTGAGAAGAACTCATCTTGTCTTATTATAGAACTCGCTTCCTTCTGAAATGAAATACAAAAAAAGGTAGAGCTGTTGGATGCTCTACCTTTCTTTTATCAAAAGAATAAAGAAATATTAAGTCTTCTTTGTTTCTATTCAACGACAGGGGTCAACAATTCCCGGCGCTGTTCAGCTCTGACAATCACATTACCAGTTTCATCGACATCAACAATGGCTGTATCACCATCTTTAATGCGACCAGATAGGATCTCTTCGGCTAGGCTATCTTCTAACAAGCGCATAATTGCCCGACGTAATGGTCTTGCGCCGTAGCTGGGGCTATAACCTTCTTCGATGAGACGGTTGTTGAATTTATCGGTAACTTCCAGTGTGATGCCTTTTTCTGTCAGGCGACCAAACACTTCCTTGAGCATGATGGTAGCGATTTGAGAAACCTCTTCCTTGCTCAATTGACGGAAGACGATGATTTCATCCAGTCGGTTGAGGAACTCAGGACGGAAGTATTGCTTGAGTTCTTCGTTAACCAAGGATTTAATCCGGTTGTACTGTGCTTCTGTTTGGTCTTCAGCGACATCAAAGCCGAAGCCGCTACCACTCTTCTCGATCACCTTGGAACCGATGTTGGAAGTCAAAATCAGCAAGGTGTTCTTGAAGTCTACGGTGCGACCTTTAGCATCGGTTAAGCGACCGTCTTCTAAAATTTGCAATAGCATATTAAAGACGTCGGGGTGTGCTTTTTCGATTTCGTCGAATAGCACGACTGTGTAAGGACGACGGCGCACGGCTTCGGTCAGTTGACCGCCTTCGTTATATCCGACATAACCAGGAGGCGAACCAATCAGCTTGCTGACGGTATGGCGCTCCATGTATTCCGACATATCTAAGCGAATCATCGCTTCTTCGGAACCGAAGAAGTAAGAAGCCAAAGCTTTTGCTAACTCGGTTTTACCTACACCTGTTGGACCAGAGAAAATGAAGCTAGCAATGGGTCGATTAGGATTCTTCAAACCAACACGAGCGCGACGAATTGCCCGTGAAACTGCTTTCACAGCATCTTCTTGACCAATCAAGCGTTGATGCAGGGTGTCTTCCATGTGCAGCAGCTTCTCGGATTCAGATTCGGTGAGTTTGTTCACCGGAACTCCAGTCCAGGAAGCGACAATGTGAGCAATGTCTTCTTCCGTAACCACAGGTTCGTCACCTTCAGTGCGGGTAGAATTCGTCTTGCTTTGAGCAATGGCGCGAATTTCGGCTTTGATTTCCATCTCGCGATCGCGCAACTCCCCAGCCCTATCGAAGTCTTGAGCGCGGACTGCATCGTCTTTTTCTTTCAAAATCTGACGCAGTTCTTTGTCCAACTCCTTAGCTGCGGGGGGCAGTTGGGAGTTAATCAAGCGCACACGGCTTCCTGCTTCGTCAATCAAGTCGATTGCTTTATCTGGAAGATAACGGTCGCTGATATATCGGTCAGATAGCTTCGCCGCTGCAAGCAAAGCTTCATCGGAGATTTTCAGCTTGTGGTGCTGCTCGTAGCGCTCGCGCAGTCCATAGAGAATCTCAATCGTTTCGTCTACTGACGGTTCACCCACCATGACTGGCTGGAAGCGACGCTCTAGGGCTGCATCCCGCTCGATGTGTTTGCGGTATTCATCTAGAGTTGTGGCTCCAATACATTGCAGTTCACCTCGCGCCAATGCTGGTTTGAGGATATTTGCTGCATCGATTGCCCCTTCTGCCGCACCTGCACCAATTAAGGTGTGTACCTCGTCAATAACGAGAACAACATTGCCCGCCTGACGGATTTCATCCATAATTTTTTTCAGGCGTTCTTCAAATTCACCCCGGTATTTGGTTCCGGCGACAAGTAAACCGATATCCAGGGTTACCACACGCTTGTCTTCTAAGATGTCCGGCACATCTTTATTAGCAATGCGTTGTGCTAAACCTTCGGCGATCGCGGTTTTACCTACCCCTGGTTCCCCAATCAGGACGGGATTATTTTTTGTCCGGCGACCCAAAATCTGGATCACACGTTCAATTTCTTTGGCGCGTCCCACTACTGGATCGAGCTTGCCATCTGCTGCCATTTGGGTCAGATTTGAGCCAAACTCGTCCAATGTTGGGGTTTTGTTCCCACGTGGTTGACCACCAGCGCTCACCTCAGCTGTTTCTCCCAGCATTCGGATCACTTGGGTTCTTACCTTAGAAAGATCCACCCCTAGGTTTTCTAGAACTCTGGCTGCTACACCTTCCCCTTCTCGGATCAAGCCCAACAGCAGATGCTCGGTGCCAATGTAGTTATGCCCTAATTGGCGCGCTTCTTCCAAGGATAGTTCCAGAACGCGCTTTGCCCGTGGCGTAAACGGTATTTCCACAGCGACAAAGCCAGAGCCTCGACCTATGATTTTTTCTACTTCAATCCGAGCGTCTTTGAGATTGACACCCATAGACTTCAGCACCTTAGCCGCCACTCCGGTACCTTCTCCAATCAGACCCAAGAGGATCTGCTCGGTACCTACGAAATTATGCCCAAGACGGCGAGCTTCTTCTTGGGCTAGCATAATTACCTTTATGGCTTTTTCTGTGAAGCGTTCAAACATATGGCATTCATCCCATCACCTGCGTCGTGCCGGTACGCTGATTTTAGCACAGACTAAAATTGCGGATGCTTGTATAAACAAATAGACATCCGACACGACTTAACCCAGGTTGATGGGGCAATTGCTAATTTTTTATGACTTTTCTTTAATTTTCTTTACTTTTGTACGGTCAGTGTGCTGAGGAGCGTAATCTTATTTACCTTTTCAGGCTTGACCACGGATAATTAGTGGTTGGATTGAAAAGTTTTTTATTCAATCCCAAATAACACCAAATATCATATTCTCGGTTTCATATCAAGCGTTATTGGAACAGTATGACAATTTCTTATATAAGTAAAAATAAAACCCAAATTTCAATCAAAAAAGCTAATAAGAGGCGCATGATGACTGACTCAGGACCAAGACGCCTTTGTCAAGCGATCGTTAATTATTGTATCCCAGTCATGTAAAGTTTTTTGAAATTGTGGCTGTTGCAAATCTCCAAGCCAAAGTATCAACGCGTCCTCATCGTTATCTTTGTAATAGCGCCGCCGCCGACCAGCTATTTTAAAGCCAAATTTTTGATATAAAGAAATTGCCGCTGAATTAGAAGCTCGCACTTCGAGGGTCGCTCGCTCCAAACCGCCTTTGCAAGCAGTTTTCAGCACAGAATACAAAAGAGCCTGTCCAAAGCCTTGACGGTGGTATTGAGGATGAACCGCCAAGATAGTGATGTGAGCTTCATCTAAAATTGACCAAAAACAACTTATTCCCAGTAGCCTGACAACAGAGCCACCGGAGAACAAACCGAGTAAATCACTGTTAGGGCTATCTAACTCGCGTTGGTAGCCTTGGAGAGTCCATAAACCACCGAAGCAGATTTGGTCGAGTTCTAGCACTGCACTCAAATCTGCTGAAGTCAGGTGTTTGATTTCTAATTCTAATTTGCTCACACTTGTTCGTAATGGTACAAGGGCTTTGTAAACTGGGAAGCGGAGGAATTACTCACCCCTATAATTTAGAGAAGGACAACTCTTATAGTTATGGTATCGACACACCCTGCTGGGGTTCAACATTCTGGTAGTCAGTATTTACCACAAGCAAACCCTCAAAACATAAATCTTTCACCAAATCAGCAACTTCTGCCGTTAACAGCCAGAGTTAACAATCATGATCATCTGGAAATTGGCGGTTGTGATGTCACAACGCTAGTTGAACAATTTGGTTCACCGCTATATATTTTAGATGAGCAAACCTTGCGAACAGCTTGCCGTCAGTATCAAGACAGCTTCAAGCGTTACTACAAGGGTGAATCTCAGGTTCTGTACGCTTCTAAGGCGTGGAGTTGTATTTCTGTTTGCGCGATCGCACACGATGCTGGTTTAGGAATAGATGTCGTCTCTGGGGGTGAACTCTACACAGCCCTGAGTGCGGGTGTCAGTCCCGATAAAATCTATTTCCACGGCAATAATAAATCCCACCAAGAACTGACTTTTGCCATTGAGTCTGGCTGCATAATTGTAGTAGATAACTGGTATGAGTTACGTACTTTGGTGGAGATAGCGACGGAAGCAGGTGAGACAGCGCTGCGGGAGGGGAGCCAGTGCGGTCTTGGGGTCTCCCCAAGTGGAGCATCTGGCGTTTTCCCTCCGCAGGCGACTGCGTTAGCGCAGCGTGACCGAAGGTCATACCCGAAGGGAGGAGAAGTGACCTCCTCATCTCCTATCCGCATCATGTTGCGATTAACACCAGGTATTGAATGTCACACACATGAATATATTCGCACGGGACATTTAGACAGCAAATTTGGCTTTGATCCCAATCAACTAGATGATTTGTTTACTTTTGTGAGTCAACAATCTGTCATTAACTGTCTGGGATTACACGCTCACATAGGTTCCCAAATTTTTGAACGTCAACCGCATCAAGATTTAGCTGCGGTGATGGTGGAGTGGATGAATAAAGCTGCTGGGTATGGTTTATCGATCAAAGAGTTGAATGTGGGAGGCGGCTTAGGGATTAAGTATACAGAATCGGATGATCCACCTAGCATTGAAGAATGGGTGAAACCGATTTGTGAAGTTATTCAACAAGCTTGTGCTGCAAACAATTTACCTTTGCCCAAATTATTATCTGAACCAGGGCGTTCACTGATTGGAACAGCTTGTGTGACAGCATACTCTGTTGGCTCATCCAAAGTTATTCCAGAAATACGTACCTACGTAGCAGTTGATGGGGGAATGTCTGACAATCCACGCCCAATCACATACCAGTCTGTGTATCGCGCAATCGTTGCTAACCGAATGTCTGCTCCACTTACAGAAAGTGTAACAATAGCTGGCAAACATTGTGAGTCTGGGGATATTCTAATAAAAGATGCCCAAGTGCCAAAAATTGAATCTGGGGATATTCTTGTAGTTATTGCCACTGGTGCTTACAATTACAGTATGGCATCTAACTACAATCGTCTGCCCCGACCGGCAGCTGTTATAGTAGCGAATGGCGAAGCAAACTTGATTTTGCGACGCGAAACTTATCAGGACTTAATTCGACAGGACTGCCTACCGCAAAGACTTAAAAGCTAGTTATTAGGAGCCACTGAGTCCTTGGAGGTTTCCTGCAAAGATCGCTGTGCAATTAGGCAGTGCGCCCTTACGGGTTTCCCGACAGTCGCGCAACTGCCGTAGGTGCAAGCGTCCTTTCGCGTACCGTGTTAGCTCCTGCCAGAGGAGGCACGTGAACACAGAACACAGAAGCAATGCTTACTGGCATTGCCCGTGCCAGTGGACTGTAGAAGGCACGTAACTGGCGTTTATTAATTAATCACGCACTTGAGCTGTTAACTGTTGACTTACTTTATTAGAGGCAAAAGGTTAAATCCAGAGTCATGGGAGATTGGTGGACGCAATGGCTGGCAAACCTAGGAAGGTCACAGTCCTTGCTGATTGGGACTCTGGATATTGGGTTAGTACTGGCGCTGACGTATATGATACTTGTTATTATTAGTGAGCGCCGGACATTGTGGATGGTTCGGGGATTTATTATTCTGATGCTCGCATCAGCAATCAGTAGCAGATTGCATTTACAACTGCTGAACTTTGTACTCGAAAAGTTAGTAATTGGCTGTGCTGTGGCAATGGCGGTTGCTCTCCAATCAGAGTTCCGCCGATTTTTGGAACAATTAGGACGCGGCGAATTCCAGCAGTTGTTTCAACCCTCCCGTCTGGCGGTTCCCAAATACAATAGTGTCATTGATGAAATTGTTGATGCTGTTAGAGAACTGTCAAAAAATCGAATTGGAGCTTTGCTCATTTTGGAGACCACTGGTCCTATGGATGAGCGGGATTTTTCTGTGCCAGGAGTAAAGCTGAATGCTGAAGTGTCAAAGGAACTTATACAGACAATTTTTCAGCCGAAAACTTTATTACACGATGGGGCGACGTTAATTCGTGGCTCGCGGATTGTGGCATCAGGTATAATTTTACCGCTATCGGGACGCACAGCCTCACGCCAGTTGGGAACACGCCACCGAGCGGCGATGGGAATTACTGAGCGAGTCGAAAATTGCATTTGTGTCGTTGTATCAGAAGAAACGGGTTCTATTTCCTTAGCGGAACGAGGAACCTTAAATAGACCGCTGACCATCACGAAGCTCAAAGAGTCTCTTGAGACTCGCTTTTCCCCAAATGTAGATCGGGAAGCAGGTGCTCCTGATTTGTTAAGTTTGGGTCGTCAAATTCGTAGTAAGGTACTAGCACTGTTTTCACGTTTACTCGGATTACCATCGACCGCTTCGCGACGAGATAAAAAATGACAGCACAACACACTGAACTGCGAGATTTGCCCTCTGACTTGAAACAAGAATTATTGCCCAGACACGTTGCGGTCATTATGGATGGCAATGGTCGATGGGCTAAGCATCAAGGTCTACCCCGGATTATGGGTCATAAAGCTGGTGTAGATGCGCTGAAAAATTTACTACGTTGTTGTGATGATTGGGGAATTGGGGCGCTCACAGCTTATGCTTTTTCCACTGAGAACTGGGGAAGACCGACCGAAGAAGTCGATTTTTTGATGACTCTATTTCAGCGAGTTTTGCGCCAAGAACTGCGCGAAATGATGAAGGAGAATGTTCAAATTAGATTTGTGGGCAATTTGAGCGCTTTACCCCTAGCGCTTCAAAAAGAAATCTCTCATTCAATGGAAGCAACAAGAAACAATCGCGGTATAAAATTCACAGTCGCAACCAACTACGGAGGTAGACAGGAGATTTTACAGGCATGCCGTACAATTGCTCATAAAGCACAGCAAGGTTTACTTCAACCAGATGAAATTGATGAGGCAACATTTGAACGTCACCTCTACACAGAAGGCGTTTGTGACCCAGATTTATTAATCCGTACAAGTGGGGAAATGCGGGTCTCGAATTTCCTTCTCTGGCAAATCGCTTATGCAGAAATTTATATCACAGAAGCTCTGTGGCCTGATTTTAACCGCAATGAATTTCATCACGCCCTGTGCGCTTATCAGCAACGAGACCGTAGGTTTGGCAAAGTGTGAGAAGAGGGGATTATGAGGGAAGCAGAAAGTTCTTAGCAGGGTGTTGGGGAGACGAAGAGCTAATGTCCATTAACTTTTCTTCCCCCCAGCGCCCCGTTTCCTCTTCTTAGCTCTTGTTACCTCACTTCCACTCTCCCACACTCCCTCATCTGGTCTATCCTTGTTCTACGGTCCTGAAAAAACAGCTCGTTCTACGTCTTCTCGACTGAGGGAATACTTGAAGGCGCGCTGGATATCTTGTCCATCATCTCCAGCTTCGAGATATCGCACGATGATTTGCTCAATATCTAGCGAGAGTTCTGCTTGCCAAGTAGATTGCTGTAGCCGCCAGCAATGCAGTTGTTTTTCGTCTCGTTCACAGCCTTGCTCTCTCAACCAATATTCAATTTGAGGGAGAGGATGGTTGTATAAGGGTGTTTCAGGGGGAGGAAGAAGCATAAGTTAAGTCAATAGTCAATAGTCAAAAGTTAAAAAGTAATTTTTAATTTAGAATTTCTGAAGGGATAGTTGGTTGAGAAATACTGGTATTGGGTTGTTGTATTGCTGGGGTATGTAGTCGTTGTGTTTGAAAGGCACCTTCACCACGGGTTAAACCGATGGCGATCGCTAACAACAAGCAACCCAAAAGTGTCAGTCCTAGAATAAACAAAGCAAATATTTCACCAGCGCTGAGTGGGCGATCGCTGGCGTCAAGGTAAGCAGATTTAGACCAATCGTAAGAATCGGAAACTGGGTGATTCAAGTCGAGGGGCGCTTGGATGACTCCAAAGCGCGAATAACCAATTTTCAGGTCGTAGCTAAACCGCCGTTCTGGGTTGCTTAGGGTGGCATACGCCTCATTAAGTTGCTGAAATTTGGCAGTTGCCACAGCAGTGGGTAATTTTGTGGTATCTGGATGATAGTGCTTGCTCAATTCCCGGTAAGCACGACGGATTTCTATTACCGATGCTGAGGGATGCAATCCTAGAAGGGAGTAATAGGTTGGTTTGCTGCTTTGTGGCATTGCCCCATTCTGATTCACAGCCGTTTAACTCACAAGCGCGTAATGGTTTTTTCTAATATTCTAAACCTAATTATTCCCTCAGCAGTTTAAAGCCGTCACGAGTCTGTGATTGGTTGTTGGTTGTGAGTTGTCAAAAATGACTACCAACAATTAACGATTCATAATCGCTACTTTACCAAATCCGCGCGGGGTTTAAAGGTTTCTATCTGCCGTAACTTTTCGTAAAGTTCACGTTCTTGCTCACTAATATTTTTCTGGGCGACAATCTGAATTTCTACCAATTGGTCACCACGTTCACCGTTTTCCTTGGGGTAGCCTTTGTTGGCAAGACGGAACCGTTGACCTGAACGTACACCAGGGGGAATAGACATTTTTACTGGTCCGTCTAGAGTTGGTGCTTCTATCTGTCCTCCTAAAACTGCTTCAGTGGGAGTGACTGGTACCTGACAAAAGACATTTGAGCCTTCTATTTTAAATAAATAATGAGGGTTGACTGTAATTTTTAAATATAAATCGCCATCATTGATACCTTGGTTTTTGAGGCGGATGGTTTGACCTGTGACCATACCGGGAGGCATATTGACTTCAAGCGATCGCCCATCTTCCAGGCGAATCCTCTCGGTTCCACCTTTGTATGCTTTTTCCAAAGGTAACGTTAGTCTTGCTTCTATATCTCGGCGAGTGGGGCGAGAATTAACTGTGTATTGAACTTTTCTGTTTGTGGAACTAAAGGGATCACTCTCCACTCCACTTGTGGAAGTTCCATTTTTGGTGTCTTTGCGAACACCTACACCAATGACTTGATTGATAAAACTATCAAAATCAGGATATCTACCAGGATCTACCTCTTGATTGCGTGTACGACCGTTAGGACGATTCCAGCCGTTCTCTCGTGCTGCTGCTTGTTTATCAAAACCTTTTTGTTTCCAAAAGCGACTAAATTGGTCGTATTGCGCCCGTTTAGCTGTGTCAGAAAGTACTTCATAAGCCTCTCCGATATCTTTAAATTTTTCTTCTGCTGCTTTGTTTCCTGGATTGAGGTCTGGATGATACTGACGCGCTAACCGTCGATAGTTCTTTTTGAGATCTTCATTGGACGCATCTTTCGTTACTCCTAAAATCTCGTAGTAATCCCGAAAATTCTGCAAATTTGGCATAGTTTCAGTTGTTTATCTTTAATTTTTAAACTTTAACTTTTTTACTGGCTATTCATTAACTCTTGAACGACTAACTAATTACCTATTACCTCTTACGAATGACTAAATCCGAATTTGAAGTCAACCTTTTACTCTTGATTCCATTTGTGAGGACTTTATTTGAGGTACTAGGGGCGGGGTTTCCCGCCTTAATATCTATCAGACGTTATAACCAATTATCATCGTCATCATCCCAGTTATCCTGGTAATTAGGACGGGGTTTGCGTGAATAACCGCCCTCATCAGAGGAACGACCTCTCCTGTCATAGTCTCTGTTGTAGTCCTTGCCATAATCCCTGTCATAGGAATCGCGTTCGCGCAGCGGGCGCTCTGCGCCATCGCGCCTTGCGCGGCTCCCTTCGGGAGCATCGCGAAGCGGGCGCTCTGCGCCATCGCCCCTTGGGCGGCTTCCTCCAAACGAATCGCGGTATGTATCCCTTGGGTAATCGCGATCATCGCCTCTTGGGCGGCTTCCTCCGGGAGGATCCCGGTCTTTTTCGCCAGTGAAGATTTCACGGATAGTACCAAACAAGTCATCTTCTTCATCATCATCGTAGTACTGGCGGATCTCACGGTTTAGCTCATATAAAGCATCTTGCAAGTCGGCGTAAGCTTGGTCAATGCCTCTGTCATCATTTTCTTTCAAACTTTCGCGGAGTTCTCGACAGATATTATCAATTCTTTGACGGCGGCTGCGAGCAAGCTGCATCCCAAAATCCAACGCCACTTCTCTGAGTTGTCGTTCTGCTTGTATAATCAATGCTTCAGCACGAGTGCGTTTTTCTACCCGTTCTTTGCGTTCCCTGTCAATTTCAGCGTATCTCTCAGCATCCTGAATTGCCTGCCTGATTTCCCCTTCGCTCAAGGTAGAAGCACCTTGAACTGTAATACTCTGTTCTCTACCTGTGGTTCTATCCAGAGCTGTCACCTGTAATATCCCGTTTGCATCTATATCAAATGATACTTGTATTTGGGGTATGCCACGTGGTGCTGGGGGAATACCATAGAGTTTAAACCGTCCGAGAGACTTATTATCTACTGCCATTTCCCGTTCGCCTTGGACGACGTGGACTTCCACTGTATTTTGATTATTTTCTGATGTGGAGAAAATATCAGAGCGGCGTACTGGTATAGTGGTGTTGCGGGGAATCAGTTTTTTCATCACGCCGTTGACAGTTTCTAATCCCAAAGACAGCGGCGTGACATCCAACAGCAGGACATCCTTGAGTTCACCGGCGAGAATACCCGCTTGTATTGCTGCACCTACCGCCACAACTTCATCTGGATTGACGTTTTGGTTGGGTTGTTTGCCAATCATTGCCCGTACAAGCTGCTGTATCATTGGCATTCGCGTAGCACCACCAACCAGCACAACTTCATCAATGTCTGCGGGTGTTAAACCAGCGTCTTTCATGGCGCGTTTGACTGGAAGGCGTACGCGTCCAAGTAAGTCATCAGATAAACCTTCAAACTCAGAACGAGTCAAACGAGTTTCGAGATGTTTGGGACCTTCTTGATCAGCAGCGATGAAAGGTAAGTTAAGATCGGTGACGCTGACAGAGGAAAGTTCGATTTTGGCTTTTTCCGCTGCTTCTAACAAACGTTGTAAAGCTGAGCGATCGCGTCTTAAATCTACCCCCTCGGTTTCCAAAAATTTCTCTGCCAACCAATCGACTATTTTTTTATCAAAATCGTTTCCCCCGAGTTGCGTATCTCCACTCGTGGATCTGACTTCAAACACTCCATCCCCAACGTCAAGAATCGACACATCAAACGTGCCACCGCCCAAGTCAAAGACTAATATAGTTTCAGTGCTGCCGCGATCCAATCCGTAAGCCAAAGAAGCGGCTGTCGGTTCATTGAGAATTCGCAGTACTTCCAAACCTGCTATTCTACCAGCATCTCGTGTTGCTTGCCGCTGAGAATCATTAAAATAAGCAGGAACGGTGATAACTGCCCCTGTGACTGGATCACCAAGGTACTTACTGGCGTCTTCTGCCAGTTTCTTTAGCACCATTGCGGAAATTTCTTCTGGAGCAAAATCTTTATTGAGACGAGGACAAGAAATTTTGATGTTACCAACCTCATCTTTGCGAATAGTATACGGGATTCGCTTTGAATCTGGGCTTAGTTCGCCATACCTGCGCCCAATGAAGCGTTTCACGGCGAAAAAGGTATCTTGTGGGTTGAGGAGGGTTTGTCGTCGTGCCATTTGCCCAACAACTCTTTCGCCTTCTTTGGTGAAGCCAACTACGGAGGGAGTCGTTCGCATTCCTTCTGCATTGGCAATCACCACCGGCTTGCCACCCTCCATGACGGCAACTACTGAGTTGGTTGTACCCAAGTCAATGCCGACTACCTTGCCCATGCGTTTTTGTTCTCCTATAGTGTCTTATAAATTAATTTGTTTAGATCTAATGCTTGATTTATTGTATCTTGCTGTTGAGAATTACACGGTCAAACAGTGTTGCTTGTTAGTTAATTTGTGAATCTAAAGAATCAACTGGAAAATCACCTCACCTGGATAGCCCGCGATCGCGATCCCTATCTAGCGACTGCTGGACATTTTTTTGTCCAAGAATACATTCGTCAACAACTTGCACAATGGGGAAGTGTGGAAATCCACACCTTTAGAGTCGGGAGCAAAACTTGTCAAAACCTCATTTTGAATTTACCTTCACAACCTGAGTTCCAAAAAAGAGATTTGCCTCCTATTTTAATTGGTGCCCATTATGATGCTGTTCCTGGAACACCAGGTGCAGATGATAATGCTACAGGTATAGCAGTTTTGCTGGAATTGGCAAGAATGTTTGCATCCGTTCCAACAAAATATCCCCTGCAACTGGTCGCTTTTGACATGGAAGAATACGGCTTACTAGGTCCTTCTGGTGCTTCTGAGTATGCAGCCGAGTTGCGACAACAAGACCAGCCGCTACGCTTAATGATTTCTCTAGAAATGTTGGGCTATTGCGATCGTACCCCTGGTTCGCAAACTTACCCATCTCCTTTAGAACGCTTTTACCCAAATCGCGGTGATTTTATTGCTTTAATTGGCAATTGGCGCACAATTCGTGACTTAATTTCTATTAGCCGCAGTATTCGTAAAGTTGGCGTACCCAGCCATTGGCTACCAGTACCTAACAGAGGTTTAATACTTCCACTGACTCGACGAAGTGATCATGCACACTTTTGGGATCAAGGTTATCCTGCAATGATGGTGACAGATACAGCCAATCTGCGAAATCCAAACTATCATAAACCCAGCGATACTATTGAGACTTTGGATTTAGATTTTCTCACTGGTGTCTGTCAAGGTTTGGAAAGCGGTATTCGGCATTTGTGAAAAAATAGATAACTTTTCTTAACTGAACAGTATTGAACTATAAGCTTTGGAAAAAGAGTTTTTAGAATATATTTATCAGCGACAGGTAACCTTGTTATGGTTAATACAAGTACAATAAAAAAACTCACCTTAGAAGAATTTCTGGCGCTTCCAGAAGGAGATGTCAACTATGAGTTTGTAGATAGTTATGCAGTGCCTAAAGTGTCTCCAAAATTCTTTCATTCGACTTTACAATTAACTCTGGGACTCTTGCTTCGTACTTGGTGTAAAGGAAAAGGTAGAATCGGCTCAGAGTGGGCAATTATTTCAAAGCGTCAGGGGCAAGATTGGGCACCTGTACCGGATTTGACTTATATTTCTTATAAACGTTTACCTAAAGTGTGGAAGCGCAATGAAGCTTGTCCGGTTCCTCCAGAATTGGTAATCGAAATTATTTCTCCAGACCAAACAATGAAGGAATTTGAAGACAAAGCACGAGATTATTTTGATGCGGTCGTGTCACGGGTTTGGATTGTCGATCCAGAAGCAATAACTATCAAAGTTTTTGTATCGGCTGAAGAAAGTCAAGTTTACAGTGATAATATGCCTATTATGGATACTCTGCTTCCTGGTTTGGAGTTAACTGTTAGACAAGTTTTTGAAGAGGCTGAATTGGTTTGAATGTTGGTGGTAATCACTTTTTGAAACGTTTATTTAACAGCAATTAAACCTACCCACCTCGGAATTCATTCCGAGGCTAATAGCTCAAGTCGGCTATAAGCCGACTAGAAGATTTTCATCCTTATTAGCCACTGGATCCATGCTGATAACTGCTTTCTCATTACTGAAGTTCTTGTCTTATAGCCCAATACAGTTCAGTTCAGAGAATGATAGGTTGGGTTTCGTTCCAGCGAAACCCAACAAACGCTCTTATTTGTTGGGTTTGGTTCCTCAACTTTCCAAACATTCTCTAAGTGAGTTATTGTCTGTAAACTAAGTTTACTGAGTTTTTTCTGCAACAGACAATAGTATCAGCTTAAACCGCTAGAATAGAGATTTGGAGCATTGTGCATCCGCTTATGAGTCTTCCTATAGTTGCTATTATTGGTCGCCCAAATGTGGGCAAATCTACCTTGGTCAATCGTCTTGCTGAGGAACAATCTGCTATTGTTCATGATCAACCAGGTGTGACGCGCGATCGCACTTACAAACCAGCATACTGGCGCGATCGCGAGTTTACAGTTGTTGATACTGGTGGTTTGGTCTTTAATGATGACACCGAATTTTTACCACTAATTCGCCAACAAGCAATGGCGGCGCTAGCAGAAGCAAGTGTTGCTATTTTTGTAGTAGATGGTCGCACAGGACCAACACCCGCTGATGAAGAAATTGCTGAGTGGTTACGACAACAAAAAGTCCCTGTTCTGCTGGCTGTTAATAAATGCGAATCCCCAGAACAAGGTTTGATTCAAGCTGCTGAATTTTGGGAATTGGGATTGAGCGAACCTTTCCCAATCTCTGCTATTCATGGAAGTGGTACAGGAGACTTACTTGACGTAGTGATTAACTACCTTCCTGCTACACCAGATGTCCCAGAAACCAATGAGATTAAAGTGGCAATTGTGGGACGCCCAAATGTGGGTAAATCCAGTTTATTGAATACTTTTGTGGGAGAAACAAGGGCAATTGTTAGCCCAATTTCTGGTACAACCCGTGATGCTATTGATACTGTCGTGGAACGAAACGGGCAAATTTACCGCTTGATTGATACGGCAGGAATTCGCAAAAAGAAGAATGTAGAATATGGTCCCGAATTCTTTAGCATCAACCGTGCTTTTAAAGCAATTCGTCGCGCTGATGTGGTTTTATTGGTGATAGATGCCCTTGATGGTGTCACAGAACAAGACCAAAAATTAGTTGGGCGAATTACTGAAGAAGGTCGAGCTTGTATTATTGTGGTTAATAAGTGGGATGCTGTCGAAAAAGACTCTTACACGATTTATGATTACGAAAAACATCTGCAAGAACGACTGCATTTTACTGAATGGGCAGAAACGATTTTTGTCAGCGCCTTGACTGGACAACGGGTAGAAAAGATTTTGGAATTGGTCGATAAAGCAGCCGAGTCACACAAACGTCGTGTGAGTACAGCGGTGATCAACGAAGTTTTGGAAGAAGCAATGGGTTGGCACTCGCCGACAGTCTCTCGTGCTGGACGCCAAGGCAAAATTTACTATGGCACACAAGTTAGTAGTCAACCGCCTACAATAGCATTGTTTGTCAACGATTCCAAACGCTTTAACGATAACTACCGCCGCTATATCGAGCGACAATTTCGCGAACATTTGGGCTTTCAAGGAACTCCTATCCGTATACTATGGCGGAGTAAAAAAGTCCGTGAAGTTGAAGGTACTAATGCCAATCGAGCTACCCGCGTGTAGTGCTCACAAGTCATCAGTCATGAGTATTTGGCAATTGACCCTTACGGGAACGCGGGTCGCCTCTGTCGGGAAAGCCGTCATTCGCGCTGGCTCACTCATGACTCATGATTAACGACTCATGATTAATAATTATAAATGGATTTACTGCGATCGCTACCAATTGGGCTTTACTTAGAACAACCTCAAACTTGGTTACATAAACTCGACCCACGAGTCAAGTTAATCTGGTTGATGAGCTTTCTGACAACTTACATTCTTGCCAATAACTTATGGCGCGTGCTGTTGGTGGTACTGCTGATTATTGCTACTTTAATAGCGCGAATTCCCCGAAAAGTTTGGCAGCAGCAAATGGGGTTGGTGTTGACAGCGTCCTTTTTTATTTTAGTCATTTTACCTATCACTCCTGATGGACTTGGTATCAAATATCAACCGCGCTTACCAATTAACCAACAAGTCTTAACAGAACAATCAGCTTCGACTCCGTCTACTCCAGCAGCTTTGTCAGCCAATAAGCACGAAGGTTATAAGTATGTGTTGTTTGACAAAGGTTCAATCAAAGTGACTCGCCGTTCTTTAGATTTGGCAATAACTGCGAGTACAATGCTGTTTACTCTTATTTACAGTAGCAATTTGTATTTGTTGACAACCGCAACAGAGGAAATCACCGCTGCTATAGAAAGCTTAATGCAACCCTTGCGACGCTTGAAGTTACCTGTGACTGAGATAACTTTGACTTTAACTTTATCCTTGCGGTTTATTCCCCTTGTTTTAGAAGAAATCCAGAATTTAATTCGTTCTGTAATGACGAGGGCTATTAATTGGAAAAAGTTAGGATTGAAAGGAGCTGTTAAAGTTTGGATGTTGGTAGCAGAACGCTTGTTGGAAAATTTGTTACTCAGGGCAGAGCAAATGGCAAGTGCAATGACGGTGCGAGGGTTTACAAGTCCTAGTGAACATCGTGTGCAATGGCACGATTTACGATTGAGAAGAGGTGATTGGCTGGCGATCGCAATTTTAATTTTATTCTGGGGAGTTCGGCTGGCAATAGGAACTGAAGTTTAAAAAATATGATTATTAAAGGCAACAACAATTAGTTTCTTAACTTTTAGTTTCTTAACTTTAACGGATAGGAACAAATCCAGCCTGCTCAATAATTTTCTGACCTTCTGTTGATAGCAACATACTGGCATAGGCTATTGCGGCTTTTTCATCGGCTGAGCGATAAGCCTCTGGCTTTAGCTTGTGCGTATCGCGACGCAACACTATAAACCAATACGGTTCAGATAAGGCTAAAAACTAATGCTGACGTAGGTTGGGCCCTTGGAACGAAACCCAACACCTACCTCGTTTTTGTTGGGTTGCGCTGCGCTTAACCCAACCTACAATTCTTCTTAACTGAACCGTATTGCACTATAAACAAGCGGCGAGTCATTGGGTAAGTACCATCAACAAACGCTTGTTCATTAACCTGCTTTTGGGCTATAGGTTGGACATAGTTAATCTTTTTAACGAACCGCAGAGGCGCAGAGGACGCAGAGAGAAGAAAAAGCAGAGAGAAGAAAAAAATGCTTCACTGAACCGTATTAGAGTATAAGCCACTCCTAATATAAAGGAATATGACAAGACTAACTTTGCCTACTTGGTATTATCTCGTCTCATAGCTTCAACATAAACTTCTCTAAACTTCTGAGCAACTTTACTCCAAGTGTATCTTGATAAAACTTTTTCACGACCAGCATCACCCAAAGTTTTTGCCCAATCAGAATTTTTTAATAACTCTATAATTGCTTCTGCTAACATTTCCTGATTTTTATAGTCTACCAAAAGTCCATCAACTCCCTCGTCTATCACCCAAGGTATTGCTCCAGCACGACAACCAATCACAGGTTTACTCGCAGCCCAAGCTTCTAGAAATGCAATTCCAAAAGACTCAAAACCAGAAGGATAAGCAAACACATCTACGGCAGAAAATAAGAAAGGTTTTTCTTCATTAGAAAAGTTATAGTAAAACTTGACTTGCTTTTTATATGACTCTGGTAATTGATTAACAATATTTTCTACTTTCTCTGCAAACATTGTCTTTGCTCCTGCTAGCAGAAGCTGCACATCAGGGAAAATTTGCCAGACAAGTGTCATTGCTTGTACAAGCGTATCTACTCCTTTGTGTCCTCCAAATTGTCCAATAAAACCTACGACTGGTTGCTCTTTAAAACCGAAATGCTTTTTGGCTTGAGTTGAGGAAATTTGTTCAAAGGGTTCTGGATCAACTCCTACTCCTATGACAACAACACGTTCAGGTGAAACTCCTTGTTGGATAACGTAATCTGCTTCGTATTTTGTATTAGATAAATAATAAGTAGATTGCTCAATAGCACTGTAAATTTTAGAGCGTTGAAATGCCCAATTATCCTGTGGATGTATCCCTCCATGAAGGACACATGGTCTTCCAGAGTTTCTTGCACCGTTAAGCGCTGCGTACATGTGTAACAATGGAAAAGATGAAGCAGCGATAATATCAGCGGGAAATTCTTGGATAGCTTTTTTTAAGCCAGGAATGATTGGTCCTCCTGCTATTGTTCTTAAATGTTCGTTGAATGGTAAGCGCAGACGATAAGCAACTTTTTGAGGAAATCGAACCATTTGACTCATTCGGCTATTGACTGGAAAACGCCGCACTTTGACACCATTTATCTCCTCGTCACCTGGTTGCAAGCGTGGTAGTTTTGGGTTAAAAAAACCCTCTCCATTGAAGCAATTTGTGGTGAAGACAGTCACTTCATCGCCAAATTGTCGAACTAATTCTTCAGAAACTCGTTGAATAAGTAATTCTGTACCCCCAATTGCTGGGGTATAACCTTGAGTAACGTGCAGAATTTTCATGTATAGTTATGGTTAGACTGGTCGTCGCCGAAACTTCAGCCTTATACGTTTGAGAAGTTCGCGACTTCCCTCAGTACGCCAAATTTCAATGACTCGCGCTAATCTACCACGTTTGACTACGGTTGGTGTGACTAGTTTACGTGTTTGTCGGTCAGGTGCGTACTCTGGTTGTAAGCAGTAGCGCCGCAGAGGTTCGACGACTTGTGACCAATTTAAGGAGTTGCGTAAGGGTTCAAATGCTGAAGCCCAAGATGATTTGGGGCGTTCTAATATTTGTGCGATCGCCACTCGCACTGCTTCTACATCCAATGGTGGGACAGCTTTACCAACACCATACTCTTTTACCCATTCACTGGTGACATCTCCTTCACTCACAAGTACTGGTAAACGCGCCCAGAGATAATCTAGTACTCGTGTGCGAATGGAATAACGAGTTTCGATGTGTGGGGGATGAAGAGTGACTCCGATATCAGCTTCACACAACAGGGCTTCTCTTTCTTGGTATGGTATCCACTCGTAAAAGAAAATGGTACGGTCTTTTTCGCCAATTTCAGCAGCAAGGACTTGAACTTGTTCCGCCATTTTATGTGGAGCAACTTGAGGGTTGGGATGACGCGTTCCTAAAAAGACGAGTCGTGCTTGTGGGTATTCAGCAATCACACCAGTCCAAGCTTTGACCAAAGTTAGGGGATCGAGCCAGTCCCAAATACCGCCACCCCATAATACAATACGAGCATCTTCTGGAAATCCAGGATGTATACCGCGCAATGTAGGATTTGGACGGGGTTCTCGGTTAAGAAAGCCGATTCCTACGACATCAATTAAAGAGCGTAGGCTGGTATCTTTGGCAAAGTTGCGGGGGTTGATGCGTCCATTGGAAGCGAGTAAACCGATCCAGAAATCTCGTTGGCGATCGCTTCCACAAATAAAAAAATCGCCTAAACGAGCTAGGCTGTTAGTAACATCGACTGCGCGGTTGTTCAAGCTTTCCTGTGCTGGGAGTGGCTTGTTGAGATGGTAGTGTAAATTTTCTAGAATAAAAGGATCGTAAAGGTCAACGACGATGCGTTTTTGTGTCTGGTGCAAGAAGGGGAATTTTTCTACCATATAACCAGACACCAAGGTAATGTCACTGTTTTCTACCAGGACTTGTAAACTTTTCGGGCGTTCATCCCAGTAACGTACTAGTTTAATATTGGGGACTTCGAGAGTCGTTTCAGAGGGTATAGCAAGGGTGACATTCAATTCTTGACTAAGAACACGCGCTAATTCCAGGTAACGCATCCCTGGACCTGCCATTTTAGTATCTACCACATCATTACTGACAATGAGTAAGTGTGGGCGTTTGATGTTTTCTAATTCAGGCATTAATTGAATTTTGATTGTAATATTCCTTTTAGCTTAAACCACTGATTTCTCAGTTGCCAAAATCTACTTTTTTCCATGTAATCAACTAATGCTTTTAATCGTTCGATTTCTGCATTTTTGTGTTTCAACTCTGTCTGTAATTGAGGACTTTCTATCAATTTACTACTGTTATGTGTTATATATTCCAATCTATTTTTTATCTTTTGACCAATAAGTTTTGGGCTTAACAAAGACTTAATGTCTTCACATGCTTTTGCACCTATCTGCTTAGCTTCTTCATAATTATTATATACATGTCGCATTAAATATGCAGCATGGTCAATATCTGGTTCTGCCCATGTACTTCCCTTCTTGTAATGTGCATAATCTTCTGTTAAGGTAGTTAAAGAATACTTGACAGGAAAACTATTACTAACATTCATAAAGTCAGTGTTTCCTGAGTAGGCGGTGGCTATGACTGGTTTTCCATAGAACATAGCTTCAGCAATAGTTAAGCCAAACCCTTCTGAGCGATGTAGAGATACATAGCAATCACAATGGTAAATGAGGGCATTAATCTCATCTTTGAGCAAATATTTTTCAATAAATTTTATGTTTTTAAAATCTTGTGCTAAATCTTTTAACTGCTTATATTTATCAGGAAACTTGTGAGCATTAGAAAATTTCAGAACGAGTAAGACTTGCTCATCTTTACCAAAAGCTCGCTGAAAAGCTTCAATAACTGCTATGGGATTTTTGCGTTCAAAGACACTGTAAAAATCAAAGATAAAGAGAAAAATAAACTTATTATCTGGTAGCCCAAGTGATTGTTTGGTTGCGGTCGGTTGTGGTAGCGAGAGACTGTGCATGACTTTAAGGACTGGGATAGGTGATAGTGGTGCGTTCTGCCCTTGGCAGTAAGCTTCGCTTATCGCCTCCACACTATAATTGCTGGGAGTCCATATTTCATCAAAAAGATTGAATGCTGTTAGCCATTCTTTGGGAAAATCAGGAAGCTCCCATGCCCAAAAGCCAATATTGTACTTATTTTTAAAATATTCAATACCTACAGAGTTCAGAAAAGAATTTATCATATCCCCATTCACATGGATAATATTGATTGGATAGGGATTATCGTCGGAAAAATTTGTATAAGTAGAATCTAATTTTCTATGATTTGTATTAAAACTACAGTTATT
>NZ_QMEB01000435.1 GCF_012912135.1 Brasilonema bromeliae SPC951
CATTAGCGAGATTATTTTGCGTACCTGCCCAATCAACAGGAAAAGCGTCAAAAGTTCTGACTTTCAGAGCTTGTTGGTAATAAGCGATCACTCGCTCTAAATTCTCAGCCCGCTCCCCTGCGATTCTGATACTGTAAGCATTAGCGAGATTATTTTGCATCCCTGCCCAATCAACAGGAAAAGCTTGCTGGGTGTAGACTGTCAGCGCGACTTCATAGCCAGTGATGGCAATTTCTATATTGCTGACTTTGTTACCCAAGGGAAATTGCGCTATTAGATTGCTAAAATTTACTACATATCCAGCGATGGATTTCGCCACATCTGCTTGGGCTTCCCTCAGTCTATTTGTCCCCCAACGGCGCAATATTTCTACTAACACACCGTCGAGTTTGTCTGTATTGTTTGCCAGCAACGGGTAAACTACCTGGGAATTACCACTACTGTCTGCGGTTGCTTGTAGTACCTGCATCAAGAATTGGAAATATGTCTGTCTCTCTTCCTCACTGAGAGATTGCAAACCTCGCTTCCATTCCTCCTCCTGCTTTTTGAGAGGCTTTGAATTCTCCTCCTTCCCTACTAGGGAAGGGGGTTGGGGGGTTAGGTTCAACGCTTCCCCTAGTTGCATTGCCAAACCTTGCAACCGATTAGCTGTATTCTCATCTCCCTGCTGCGAAAACTTCTGCGCCTCCGCTTCTACCGTCTGCAAGAAGTCAACATCCAGTAATTCTTGGTTTGCTGGCAAAATCTCTCGGATTTCATCGTCACTACGACAATTCAACAGGAGTTGAATGAGGTTGAGATAGTCTTGCTGACGCTGTTCGTTCATAGGTAAGGGCGTGAGAGTCGCACATATTTTATTATCAGAGAAATTCAACACCAGCGCCCTAGATTCCGGAAACGGATAGACTTTCATCACAGGTGATGTGTTCCCGACGACGATTTAGATCTTGCACCTTCGCCTGAGTACGCCTTGAACTGAAGTTCAAGGCTTATAGCCAAAGTCCGTTAAAACG
>NZ_QMEB01000100.1 GCF_012912135.1 Brasilonema bromeliae SPC951
GGCATGTGGCGTCCCTGGGCTAAAGCCACAGGGTTTTCATCTCACCCACTATAAATTAACACTTCCCCAATTGGATGAATTTGGCTTTGTTCATTTATCCAGAAAATCCGGGGATTGTGACGTTATCGTGTTAGCTTCCAAATCCAATCCTGTATAATTAGATTTACCACCTCAGGAGCTTCATCCTGAGGACAATGCCCAACGCCTTCTAAAGGAAAAAACTTCTGCACTTGCGGAAGATTGGCTAACTCTCTACCTAACTCGATTGGTTCCCACGGGTCTGCTGTTCCCCACAACATAATCGCAGGACAGAGCAATTGAGGTAAAAGGTCTTCTGGTAAAGGACCTGAGGAATAAGAGGTAAACGCGAGGAAAACAGCTACAGCCCCTGGATCGCGTGCTGGCGAAGTCAGTATATCTACTAACTCCTCTGTAACTGCTTCTGAATTAGCATAGGCTTGCAAGAGAATTTTCCGCACTGTTTTGGGTTTAGCGACTTGATTGAAAAAGAAGTCACCAATCGGTTTGACAGATAGTACACGTTGGAGTATTGGTGCTCCAAAACGGCGATGCCACGGTAAAGTTGCCCGCTTGCGATCATGCAACAGCCGTAAGGAACAGTTGAGTAAAGCAACTCCCAAGGCGACTTCCGGATCACTCACCGCCGCTTGCATCACCACAATACAGCCGATGGAGTTAGCAACGAAAAAAGCTGGTTCACCCACCACCTCACGGCAAAAATCTGCGACTTGCTGTCCCCAAGTTTCAATTGTGTAGGCTATTGTCTCATTTGGTTTTGGTTTAGCAGAAGCGCCAAAACCAATCAAATCAAGGGCATAGACACGGCAGTGTTCTGCCAGCACAGGGATATTTTTCCGCCAGTGCCACCAAGAAGCACCAAAGCCATGCACGAGGATAACAGCAGGTCCAGTGCTTCCTTGGGTTTGGTAGCAAATGGGAAAACCTTGCCAAATCCACGTTTTTGTTGAAGTAAATGCTGGAGTGGAAGCAGAGGTGGTCATGGGAGATTAATGATTGGTACAAGGAGTAGAGATGCACCGGCATACCGCAGGTACGACAGTTTTTATTGTTGCAGTACTTAACAATGATTAGCCCCAGGTGTTAAGCGTTGGGCATGAAAAATATGTTCATAACCCTGCCAACACACGTCAAGGACAAACAAGATGATAACTCGTAAAACACTGAAGGTGCACTCGCAGAATTATCAACAAGCGTGAGATCGCCCTTAGGACTCATGCAAAGGGAGTTTGGATTGCCGTAGTCCTACTTTGATCGCCCTTTGAATGGCGAGAACCCTAGACCATCCCCCAGGCAGTGGGTACTAAACTTTGCCCAATCATCTGTTTTTTGTAAGCTTAAGAAATTCATCCCAAAGACACTGAATGAATTTATACTTTTTTGGTAATCAAAAACTAGAGACAGAATGCCACTGTATTGCTATCTTAAATTGGAGGTAATCACAAATTTTTGATAAGCGCGTAACTTCATGGGAACACATTACCGAAGGGTTTTACTTAAAGTGAGTGGTGAAGCCCTCATGGGCAATATGGGTTATGGAATTGATCCAGAAGTGGTCAAGGAAATAGCCGAAGAAGTAGCAGAGGTGGTGTCAACTGGCGTTCAGACTGCCATCGTCGTCGGAGGCGGAAATATTTTTCGTGGCGTCAAGGCGGCGTCGGCGGGAATGGATCGAGCAACCGCTGACTACATCGGGATGATTGCTACGGTAATGAATGCCATGACATTACAAGATTCACTAGAACGAATCGGCGTACAGACGCGCGTGCAAACCGCAATCTCTATGCAAGAAGTCGCTGAACCCTATATTCGTCGTCGTGCCATCCGTCACTTAGAAAAAGGGCGGGTAGTTATTTTTGGTGCTGGTTCTGGAAATCCCTTCTTCACCACCGATACTACCGCAGCATTGAGAGCGGCAGAAATTGAGGCGGAAGTGATTTTTAAAGCCACCAAGGTAGATGGCGTTTATGATGCTGATCCTCATATATACCCCGACGCCAAACGTTACAATAGCTTGACATATGGACACGTTTTGGCAAAAGATTTGCGAGTAATGGACAGTACCGCGATAGCCTTGTGTAAGGAAAACAATATCCCTATTCTTATATTTGACTTAACTGTGCGCGGTAATATCTGCCGAGCAGTCATGGGAGAATCGATAGGGACGCTTGTGGGAGGTTCTTGTGAAATTAGCTGAAGCTGAGAGTACAATGCAAAAAACCGTAGAGTCAACTCAACGGGCTTTTAATACAATTCGTACTGGTCGCGCAAACGCGAGTTTATTAGATAAGGTGACAGCGGATTACTACGGTTCGCCAACGCCCTTAAAGTCACTGGCAAACATTAGTACGCCAGATTCCACAACAATTCTGATTCAGCCTTACGATCGCAATACCCTAAGTCTGATTGAAAAGGCAATATCTATGTCAGATGTGGGTTTAACCCCTAGCAATGATGGTTCCCTGATTCGGCTAAACATTCCACCGTTGACGAGCGATCGCCGTAAAGAATTAGTCAAAATCGCCGCCAAATATGCCGAAGAAGGACGCGTTGCTATTCGCAATATCCGCCGCGACGCCATAGATACAATTCGCAAACTAGAAAAAAGCGCCGAAATTTCTGAGGATGAGTCACGTGATCAGCAGGACAAACTGCAAAAATTGACAAACAAGTACACTGTCAAAATAGACGAGTTACTGGCAGAAAAAGAAAAAGACATCACAACTGTCTAGAAACAACAAAACAAAATGCTCATCAGGGAGACGCGGTTCTCAAAGACAAGGGAGACATGAGGATAGAGGATACCAGGACTAAGGGACAAACCACGGGGAAATTCTTCCGAAAGATTCTCCACGTCACAAGCTCCAGTTATCTTCACTTTATCAACAATGTCATAACGTCTCCTTTTCTTCGTGTATACGCGTAAAACAGAAACCGCGTCAGCGCATCTTACAGTTTTTGCAGCATATAAACACATTCTCGTACACTACCTCAAAACTGTTGATTGAGGTATAAATCTACTTTTTAGTAACTGTTATAAATGACTCTTAGAAATTTATGATTTTCCTATAAAATACTATATAATTTATTTTTTGAAAATTGCAAAAATGGAAAAAAATCATCAAAAAAATTACAAAAACTTTATCAAGCTCTGAAAAACATGGCACAATTCTTTTTGCCAAGTAAAATGAATGAATTGTATTTTAGTATCTGGAGAAAAACAGACGAGTTACTTGTAGGCAATGAACATTTATAGCAGTCCTAAATCATTTGTGTAAAAGTGCCTGCGCTCTGCGCTTAAAAACCAAGTACACCTGTACATCCTTCTTTCCTGTTAAGAGTTAAGAGTTAAGCCTTCCCTCCCTTAACCAGTAAGTTTACAACTCCTGCACGGATTGCTATACATTATCCAAGTTTATGTTTATTAATAAAAAAATAATGATAACAAACCTGTAATCAATCAAGAAATTAAAAGAGTAGTCCCACAGACTTAAGATTTCCGGTGAAAAATAGTTTAGAAAAAATAAAGATTTCGAGGAGTCAGACCAAGCACTGTACGATTTTAAACAGCAAACTATAAAAACAGTTAAAATCTCTTGAGACTGTCTATTGACAGAGTCATAAAGAAAAACAGGGAAGCTAACAAGTTCAGGAGCAAAGACAAAAACCATATGTACGACTGTATTATCGTCGGTGCAGGACCAGCTGGTGGAACAGCCGCCTATCATTTAGCTAAGCGGGGACGGTCAGTCTTAGTTCTAGAAAAAGAAACCCTGCCAAGATATAAACCTTGTGGGGGTGGGGTATCACCAGCGATCGCCCAATGGTTCGACTTTGACTTTAGCCCTGCAATTTCCATCAAAGCAACCACTATTCGCTGTACCTGGAACATGGGCGAACCTGTGGAAGCCGAACTCGGAACTCCTGAACCAGTTTGGATGGTTAGGCGCGATGTCTTTGACCATTTCCTCATTCAGCAAGCTCAAAAGCAAGGGGCCCAACTGAGAGATAATACAGCAGTCACAGGCATTGAATTTAAAGGTGACTCTTGGCAAGTCAATACAGCAAATGGACCTGTCAGTGGACGTTACTTAATTGCTGCTGATGGCGCAAAAGGATCAATGGCAAGATTGCTAGGGTTCAAAGAGCGCAAACGCCGTCTAGCAGGGGCATTAGAAGCAGAAGCACTAACCAAAGTGGAAAACGGTCACATTGCTCACTTTGAATTTGGCTTGGTCAAAAATGGCTATCTCTGGAACTTCCCCAAAGCAGATGGATATTCAATAGGAATCGGCACATTTGTTGGCGGCGGTGAAGCCCAAGATTTCAAAAGCATTTTAAGCGAGTACAGCAGCTTGTTTGGTGTGGATCTCAAAATCTGTAAGCAGTATGGACATGCTTTGTGCTTGTGGAATGGCAATCAAAAGCTGCACACTGAAAATGCGGTTTTAGCTGGGGAAGCAGCTTGTGTCGTTGATCCCTTTACCGCAGAAGGTATTCGCCCCTCAATTTTTAGCGGGATGAAAGCTGCAGTTGCTATTGACCAAGCCTTGGGTGGTGATATCAACGCCTTGGAAAAATACACGGACACCATCAACGAAGAATGGGGTAGTGATATGGCTTGGGCGCAGAAATTAGCTGGGGCGTTTTACCGTTTTCCTGGTATTGGTTACAAGGTGGGGGTTAAGCGTCCGTCATCTGTCCAAATTATGGGCAAACTTTTGTGTGGTGAACTGCGTTACAGCGAAGTGACTGGTCGGGCGCTCAAGCGGCTTGTTCCTGGTTTTGGTGGGTAGTTATTTGTCATTGCGCGATAAGCCGGAGGACTTCGGCGTGAGGGCTACTTCGACAAAGCTCAGTACAAGTCAGTCGAACGCTTGACGCTACGCGTATTGCCACTTGGGTTATTTCCCCAATCATCCAAGCAAACATCTGTAAAAAGGCAGGGATATTGGAGAAGTTCAAAACCTGCCATGATAGAACTAAAAAGCGTGAATGTCATATGCAACTAGAAGATTACTTTGAATTTTTCGCTTCTGATGATATTCGGGTTAAAGGAACGCGGATTGGAATTGAGCATATTCTGGATGAGTACATTCATAGTGCTAAAGCTCCAGAAGAAATTGCTAAGGAACTTCATACAGTGACTTTGGAGCAAATTTATGCCACGATTCTGTTCTATTTGCATAATCAGCAAACTGTAGAAAAGTATATGGCAGATTGGTTAGATTACACGCTTAAAGCTGAAGCAGAATACGACAAAAATCTTCCATCCGTAGTCATGAGATTACGACAGTTAAAGGAACAGCAGAAAGCAGAACCAGTCAGTAACTAATGTCTATCCGATACTTACTGGACGAAAATTTGCCGCCCACTTTTCGAGAACAGTTGCTGCGTTATCAACTCAATTTAACTGTTTTAATGGTTGGCGATCCGGATGCGCCACCAAAAGGAACTCTAGATCCTGAAATTTTGTCTTGGTGTGAGGAACAACGTTTTCTCTTGGTAACGAGAAATCGCCGTTCTATGCCTGTACATCCTACCTTAAAGTTTATATAGATATCACTCTTGACTTCTCAAAGCTTGGGCTAACAGGTAAACTTTAGTCAATTCACCCATTGCTTGGTGCATTTTGAGTTTTAACTCAGAAGCTGTGTCTTCTATCGAATAACCAGCTTTACGCAACTCTAAAACAGAGCGCTGCAAAGGAGTCAATTGTTCATGCAATTGCTGCCACTGCTTTGGTGTTAGCCCCAAGTTGTGTTCTTTCAAGGAAATCGACAGCCAACTATCCACTAGTTCTGGTTTACCTTTGAGGGCAAACACGCGTACAGCATGGTAGCTAATTTTTTCTCGCAGTTGGTAGACTTCCTTAATTGGCTTATTTAATTTTTTGGCGATCTCATCTTGGGACTTTCCTTTTATATAGAGTCGCAGCCACTCTACAGCTTCTTGTCCAAGATTTTCTAATAAATAATCCTCAAATTCCTGCTTAACTGTTTGACGCACTGCTTGTTGTTCTTCCGCTGCTTGTGCCTCTTGATATTCAGCTACTGCTTGAGTATCAACCAAGTTGACTCGATTCTCATTGTCATCAGTAAGAATTTCCTCAGAGACAAGCCTAACTAAGTCTTGAGTTGGCACTTGGGTTAAGCCACCACGTTGAGTTCTTCTCAGGTAATTCACGAAACGATACGCCAGTAGAGGTTGATTGCGTACTGGTCGCAAACAATATTCTTCTACACTGGCAAACAGTAAGGCGTTCTTGAGCCTGCTATCAGTTGTCAATTCTGAAATGTAAATCATTTGTTGTTGTATGTAGTTATCGCTTTGCAGTAATTCTTGGATAACTTCTTGCAGCACATCTAGCACTGTCCGATCGCGATCGCGACTCAAGGCGATCCAAGTCTGAATTTTATGGCGTAATGTCACCAAACTCCCCAACATAGTGATCAAATTGCGATAAGCTCGTTCTCTAGAAAAACCTAAATAGCGTTGACGCAAAAGACTGTAGCGGTACTCCATCGCTTGCTTGGCAATATCCAATTCATTTTGGCTAAGTACTTCAAAACGATGTAAGTCACTTCCTAAAAGCCAGCTAATTATACTTTCCCTATTTTCAACACTTTGTTCTGAACACTCGATAGCCAGACGCTTTCGCCAATATAGTGCTATACGTTGTGCTTCTAAGAGGGGCAATTTGGGTATATTTAACCATATTCCAGCAATCTCTACCTGTTGTCCCTGTTGAGTTAGGTTACTCAACTGAGCTACAGCACCTTCCAAGTCACCACGGGTAAAGCGATCCATACCACGGGCATAAATTAGTAGTGGTTGAAATTCTGCTAACGGCTCTGCAAAAGTCTCTACTAGGGAAGTCATGCGAACCCACTCTGCTTTTTCCTCCAATTTCAACTTTGAAAGAGCTAACGCTATTTTATTTGCTGCCTCACTCGGTTGCGTATAAGCTAACGCCGTCCACCTCTGAACTTGAGCAAAATCACGAATATCCGGATCATGGCTGTCAAGCTGCTGCTGTACGTAGGCAAGTAAAAAATCAGATAACTCATTTACCCGCTTCTCACCAAAGCGAGAATTCGCCTTCAACTCCTTCAACAGCGCATTCCGCACTGCGGTATCCATTTCATACAGTTCATGCCCCACCTCATCACAAAGGCTAGAAAGCAGCAAATCCGCCACCGCCATCCAAGGGATGTTTAGGGCTTCACCGTTGATATCACGTTGAAAATTAGCCCACATCCGGTAAAGCAAATCCGGCGTCAGGGCTAATGGAAAAGCAGCATGGTAAGCCAGATAGAGGTGTGCTTCTCCAAAACGTTCCCCAAAAGTTTTAATACGGCGAGTGGCGACTTCTGGTTTCATTGGCTTCTCTAAACTGAAGTTTTTGACAAAAAACGCTGGAAGGGTTGCAAGAAAATTCCTAAAATCTTATCAACTTCCTTAATGTAATATTCAATAGAATCGATACAAACAATATTTTGTTCTAAAGTCAAGAACTTCCAGCTAGTTCCAGTTGTAACGACTCCGTAAATAACTTCAATATCATTTCCTGCCCTTTGATTAAATATCTGAGCAGCAAGCATTGTAGCAGCGCATTGCCCTAGCCCTGCAATAATATTCTCATTTTTTGCCTCAACCACAGTTACTACTGGAGCACTAATAAAGTACTGCTCACCAGACGCACTGAGGAGAAAATCACAAAAGCCTGAGAGTCCTTGCGCTGGTTCAACATTAAACTCCGTGCCAGAAAATAAGCTGATTCGATAATCCAGTTGTCGTCTGACTTCAGACAAGATGGGAGCAATGAGGAACTCAGAACGGGCTTTTTCACTATTGATAGCAGTTGCTAAAGGTAAGTTTTCATCTAGCAAGCGTGTCAGCAAGTCAGATGGCTGCACTCCTGGTACATTCCGAAACAAATTGCGAGTTTCGTCCAAAGTTAAGCCGAATGTATTTTTAGCTTTAGCAAGAGTAAAATCACTGTATGCCATCTGTTTCTAGTGCTTCTCATTTTTAGTTAGTTAAAACTGATATTTTGCAGCATTGTCAATTAGCAACCTCGCCCGCTCAGAACTGAAGTTCCGGGCTAATAGCTCAAGTCCATTAAAATGGACTGAAAATCTTGGTAAGTAAGCGTTTAGTCCTCTTGAGAGGACTTAGGCTATAAGCCAGGGGTTTCTAACCCTTGGCGGACGATGCAAGCTGGCGCAAGATATCGGTTAAAACTGACTTTAGCTGTTAGCCCAAACTTTATACCAAATTATCTGTAAACTTGCACTTTCACTCTTGGCGTTCTTGGCGACGCCAGTCGCCTACGGAGGGAAACCCTCCTGCAGCGCTGGCTCGTCTTGGCGGTTCGTTTCATAAATATTAAGTAGAACGGCACAAATAATTCATAGTATGTCATTGCGAGTGGAACGAAGTGGAACGAAGCAATCACAGGGGTTTGAACAACTTTACTTTCCGTTACATAGTTAGGTTTATTTCCGCCGACCTATAAATGCATCTTCATGGAGAATTGGTCTTAGTCCAAAGCTGTTACTAAAACAGCTCATATTCTAATTGTGCATAGCTTCCCCGTCCCCGCAACACATCAATTGCTCCATCCAAGCCCTGACGGCTAAACTCAAACATTGGCACCAAACGGGCTATCTCACCCGCTGTTGTGCCAAACCAACGCTCTTTTGCCATCGGGTTGAGCCATGTTACATAACGCACTCGTTGTTTAAGCTGGTCGAGAAATTTTTGGGTCAATTCCAGCCGTTCTATGCTAAAACCGCCCCGTGCTGCCCCTGCATCACTAAAAATTAATACAGCGGAACGTTCCGGGCGTAGCTGAGCTAAAACATCTGCCACAGATTCAGCTTTCTGGCGTGTCGGGTCTTGGTAGAGATACCGAGTGGGACAATTGTGAAAGTAGTAAGTACCAGCCCCTCCCAAGCGTCCTCCCCGTTGGGCAGTTTCCACCAACCGTTGAGATAAAGCGTGAAACGGTACCATTGATCCCTTGTGATCAATCAGCAATAGCAACTCAGTTCGATTTACCCGATGGGGAACCAAAACAGGTTCTAGCAACACCCCTTGCTGTACAACTCGCTCAATAGTTGCTTCCACATCTAATTCTGTAGGCAAACCTTTCCGCACCAAACGGCGGAGATGTCGCCAGCTTTGTTTCATCTGCCGTCGGGTGACTGGGAAATACTCATCTGTTTGTGTGAAGCGATTAACAGTAATATCCTCATCTCGTTGAGTAGTAATCTGTACAGCCTCAGCGACTTGAATTTCATCTTCTACCTGCATTAATTCAGATGAGACGGGTACGGATGCTGGTGTAGTTTTGTCAAGTTCAGACGTGGGAGCAGAACCGGAATCAACCGTAGTTGAGTTTGAGACAACTGGTTTTTCAGATGAGGTTGTCGCGGGAGATGAAACTGGGGCAGTGTTGGTTGATTTGGCGATTACTTGTTGAAAGTGGTAGTTAAACAGGTGTTCCTCATCCTGAGATTTCACCCACAAGGTGCGGCACAGTTCCGCCAAAGCTTCCTGGTCAACCGTGCCAAAGCCTTCCTGTAACGCACGCAGAACAAGATAATACTCATTAATACCTAAAGATAAGCCTGCTTCTCGCAGCTGAGTGAAGAGGTCAAGCAGTGGTAGTTCTTCTTGGGAAGCTTCCATGTTCATATTCCCGATGACGATGGCGCGGAGGAGTCGTCCTCTTGAGATGATGATCGCCCTTGTTCTCCATATCGCCGATAATCATCCCAACTTTTGAGTAACACCCCTGGATACAACAGTTCTGTCTTCAATTTGGCAAGAATTTCGTCATCCTCATGATGCCGCAGAATCCGCACCCAGTCCATAAGTTCGCTGGTGCTGACTTTCTTGCCAGCTTCGCCTTTATCCCGCCGCATTTCTTCCCGGAGTTCAACAAAGCGGTCAATAATTGTGTCTACCACATTCAAAGGTGAAACTGGGAAGTGTGCTTTGACAATCTCTATCAACTGCTGACGTTCAGGAAATTTGACATAGTGAAACAAACAACGGCGTAGAAAAGCATCTGGTAAGTCTTTCTCATCGTTACTGGTAATAAAGACAATAGGCGTCACCTTCGCTTGAATTTTCTTAATGGAACTGCTTTGTTTTACTTCTGCTACCTCAAACCGTTTCTCATCAAGTTCCAGTAGCAGATCATTGGGAAAGTCGATGTCAGCCTTATCAATTTCATCAATCAGCACCACAGTGCGCAAGTCATTTAGAAAGGCACGTCCTAGCGGTCCCCACTCTACGTAAGCATCCACATTTTTCGCCCGGACTGCGGCTTCATCATCAATTCCCGACGCAGCAAGTTGAGCATCCCGCAACCTTCCAACCGCATCATAAGTGTACAACCCATCCCGTGCCCGACTGGTAGATTTGACGTACCAAGCTTCATAAGGCAAACGCAATTCGTAAGCCACTGCACGAGCTAATTTTGTCTTACCACACCCCGGTTCTCCTTTCAGCAATAAAGGTCTTTCAAGGGTTATGGCTAAATTAACCGCTTCTACCAACTTCTCACTCGGCAGGTAGGGATACAGCAATTGCCCCGTCTGCGGATCTTGTTCTCCTGGCTTGGGCTGCACCTTGCCTGTGTATTTCAGCCGCTTTCCCTTTAAAGCTCTAGCCACCTAACTTCTTCCTCCTGCCAGTTACAGCCACACAAACCAAAAATTTGGGCAAACACATGCTCTGGAACCCCTTCACTCTTTTCCAAAATCACCTGAACTGTAGAGTCAATTTGTCTAGTGACCTTGGTTGGTAATGTATCAATTGCATTTTCCATCCAACTAGCTAACACTCTGTCAGATAGGCGATCTATGATTGGTAACCTGATAGGGATACAGGGTTCCCAAACCGGATCGAGCTGGTTTGCAAATTGGATTTTCCAGTTGCTGACACAACCCTCATGATCAACTAAAAACATCAGGAGAAAAAACTCGTTAGTTGGGTAGATTGTTTGTTGAACTGAGTTTACCAACGGTAGCCAGAAGTCGCGCATCAGTTCATGTAGATAGTCTTCGTCAATGCAGTCAAAGTCATGAAAAACCAGGATGACGTGCTGGGTTTGCAACTGAGATACTACATTCTTAGCAATCTCTTCATGAGATGAGAAGTTTTGTACTCCCATTTGACGCCCGAACTCTCGCCACAAAGCAGCAATGTCTGTTCTCAATGCCCTGCGGGAGAGGTAAAACTGGATTGGGGGAGTTATGGTACTGTCTGGAATTGCCTGTAACAAGCGCTTCAGCAGAAAGATTTGACCGTGTTCTGGCGAGCCATGAACCAAAAAAGCTCCTATTCGTTTTTCTTCAATAAATTCTCGAAACAGCTGCACCTGCTGTACATAATTCAGGCGAAACAGCGCACTGTGTATTTGCTCATTATTTACCCGCTCAATATATTTCTCAACTTCTTGAATTCTGTGATCCAAACTTTTAAGCTGAGTATCTTCTTCTTGAATTTGTTGCTTTAGCTGAAATTTGCTGGCTGGACTGACCTCAATGGCTAGAGCCAGGCGTAACTCCTTAACCTTGTCATGGCGTCGCCTCCACTCTTGCTGAAGTCCATCAAGTTCTTCATTCAGCCTTTTAAGTTTATTTCTTAGAGCGTTGACGTATGACATCTCTACTTAGCCCCAGCTTTCTAAATTACTGCAACGCCTGTTCTATCTCATCCAACTCATCACCAAGACGCGCTAGCTGAGCTTCTTCATTCAAAAGCTGCTTTTCTAATTGAAACTTAACAGCCGTACCAGTCTCAATAGCTAGAGCATCCCGCATCCGCTTCACCTTTTCACTACGGAGGTCCCATTCTGCCTGTAGTGTGTCTTGTCTCTGCACTAATCGTCGCTTTTGTCCAGCCGTCAAACTACTGGTAGTCATGTGAACTTCTGCCACTGGTGTTTCCCCAGGTAAAAATTTACTTCCACCTGCGTAGTAGCAAAGTGGAAAATTATCACCCAAATCAAGGACTTTTTTGACGAATGGATGCTGTGGTCCCGAAGCCCGGTTGGGTACTTGGTCGAACAAATAAATCATAACGTCAAGAATACGAGCATAGCCATCTTTCTCTTTGGCTGCTTTGCCTTGTAAAGCTTCTAACAAGCAATCTGTAAAAGCACTGTAGGGTTGACCGGTATAAGAATATTCATCTTCCCGCGATGAAGCAACGATAACTCGACCACTTCCCGTTCCCAGAATCTCTAACAAATCAGGTGGTACAGGTGACTTGACAAAAGTTTCTCCTGCTTCTTTAAGAACCGGAACACCTCCTGCATGACAGCAATCTAGCAAAACGACGAGCTTACGTGCTTTAATCGCCTCTATCTTTTGGGTAAACTCTAATCCTGATATGGCAGTGTCTGCACGTTGACTGGGATCATAGCCATAAGGCACTAAAAAGTATTCATTTGTACGCTCAATCCGTCCACCATGACCAGAGTAGTAAATAATGACACTCGCATCGGGATTTTGGTTTACCTGTTCGATAAGCTGGTCAAAAGCCTTGAGAATTTCTTGCCGAGTTGCAGAAGTCTCAGTGAGCAGGTTGACTTGGTTTGATGGGTAAGCAGCTTGATTGGGATTAACCAAAATATCTCGTAAGGCAGTAGCATCTTTAACAGTGATGGGTAAATCAGCACCAATACCGATGAGTAATGCATAACCATTAGCAAAAGTTTGATTTGTCACGCCTTATCCTCTTGACTTATTGACAGTGCTTGGTGACTCTCTTTTGAGGGGAGTATACTAATCTACCAACTGAAGTCAAAGCATCCCAGATTTTTTTCAGCAACAATTGAGAACAAAGAAACTCTGTTATTGTTTGTCTCACCCTGTCACTACTGATTTTTTTACGCCTCAGCGTCAATGCACAAAATCAAAAATAGCGAGAGAATAACCAGAGAATCCCCCCAGTCAGGAGTAAACAAAGAACACCCGCGACACCAGCAAGGGGTTTTTTATTCTTACCTGTCACCCAGTCCGAGACGTTACCTGTGTAATCAATGAGTGCGGCTGTGTCTATTGTGGCGATCGCCCAAATCCATCCTGTATGCAGTCCCCAAGCTAAGCCTATACTCCCCCCATCGACAAATCGTGCTAGTACCAACACCATTCCCATAAACCACAGTCCAGGTAACTGTGGGATGGTTTCTTTTTGCTCCCAAACCAAGTGTAGCAACGCAAAAATCGAGCTAGAAATAAACGCTGCTACCCAAACGAAGCCATTCTTTCCGAGTTCAGTAAACACAAACCCGCGAAAAATTAGCTCCTCAATACCACCTACAAACAACGCCACTAATAAAATTGGTAGTAAGATAGGTCGCACAAGCTTAATATTCGACCATTGAAAAGAGCACCATCCTAGCCACAATTGCCACAAAAAAACTAATGTTATACTTAATATTCCTAAAGCTAAACCTACCACCAAAGAATATAGAGTTGAAACATTTCCAATAAAGCCGTAATCTGAGAAGGGTGTATTAGTTAGCCAACTCGTTCCCCACAAAATGAAGGGAGCTAATAAGTATAGGGATACCAGTAAAGGTAACTTTTTTTCTGGCTGCAAAAGTTGAGAAGGTTGCCATTTGAGGACAAACGCTGTTAATGCTGCTATGGGTAACCAGCAAGACACCCAAATAACAAAGAAAGCCATCACAACAAAGAATACTGGTGCATCTTTTAAGGATGACAGTAAAAAGTTGACTGATGGCTTAGGTAACGATATGAAAGTAGGTAAAAAAACACAATCGACTTCTTGCATAGTAGAAACATTTTATTTTGGTAAGAGAAAAGACTTATTCATTTAGAGCAGCTTTCAAGTAGAGATAGCTAGGTTGTGTTTATTTTCCCACTACCTCAAGTATTGCTCATCTAATCGCTCTTCTTTTTTCTTAACCAAACCTTTACCAAAATGAATGAATCATGTATCCAAGAAGTTTAATTGTTTTTTTTGTTTCAAAAATTTTCAAAGGTTTGACTCTTGCCGTAAAGACAAGTTATACAGCTTTTGCTTTAAACTTGCCTCTACGATCACAAAAATCTATTCCTCGTCTTCGTAGTCGTCGTCTTCTAAATCTTCCTCGTCTTCAAGATCTTCATCATAGACTTCTGCGTCTTCATCATGCTGGAGTAGCTTTTTATCACTATCAACTTGAATTAAGTGAATATGCTTGTAACCCAGCTTAATTTCAAACTCATCACCCGGCTTTAAACCCATTGCTTTGGTATAAGTTGCACCAATAACAATCTGACCGTTTTGATGGACACTAACCCTGTAAGTAGGTTCACGCCCACGACCATCTTTTGGTGCTTCTGGACTTAAGGGAATTCCCCTAGCCGAGAGCAAAGCATCGTAAAAGTCGGTGAGATTGACACGAACTTGGTTATTTTTTGTAACGGTGTAATAACCACACTGCTTTGCTCTTTCTCGCCGTGGTAAATTAGAAAGCTCTTTCACTTTCGCTAGCAGTGTTTTTCCAGTTAATGGTGCAGTTGCGGTTTCAGTCATTATGCTTGAAATATCCTCACTCTCTCCAAAAAAATAAACAAATCATCATTTGCCAGTACTTGACTTTTTGACATCTGCACAAAGTTGCTTCAGTTCTCAATCGCAAACTGGTTATTCCTCCATATGGGGGGAGCCACAAGAGTATCTGTTACGATTGACTACAACAGAAGATGGTTGTAGTTGTCACAGGCATTAATTTTCGTAATTTTACGGCATTTCTAACCATCATTTGCCATCTGAAACGAAATAATTCTCTTTTTTGGCACTACTAGAGTGGAGCAACTTTGAACAACTACAAATTGGGGAGACAAAAAGCGAGGACACTGCGCCCTTAGGGGTTCCCAAGGACGGTGCAAAGTGTCCGGGTGAGGATTTTCCTCCCGATTTCTCGCGCCTTGTGCTCTACCACTATAAACAAGTCGTAGACCCAATAAATTGCAGGCTTTTCACTTTCCTAAGTCTGTCTTAATTGACCTTGAGTCGTAGGGTTTTCCCCATTTTTACTCAAGAAACATGATTGACAGCATAGTATTTTCATAAGGTTGTGCTGACATACAACCTTTTACCCTGCTAGTAGAGACCAGAAATTTCTTGCCTCCACTTTATTACAAAGAAACAAAGCAGTAACAGTCGCACTTACACGGCGATTGCTACTGGTTTTGTTGCTTCATAATTTTATATTAAATAGTAGCATGGTTTAATAATAGCAAAATAGATGTTTAACTTTGAATTCAACTTGCTGATACACTTTTATCTAAATTTTTATGCCTGGGATGAGTATTGCTGGTCAGGATTTATAAAAATTCATTTAATTTAGACAAGCAGTTTTAACGAGATGAGTGAGAACCAAGAGTTTCTTGATCAACTGGTCAAGATGTTCATTAAGAGCTTTAACAATTCTATATAACCAAAAAAATGCAGCTTCACGACCAATTGAGCGATTTTTTCACTCAGAGCTTGTTTAACTCGTCTTGACATCAAGATATAGTTATAATCCAAGGAGCATTAAATTTGGAAATTTTCGCGCCTTAGAATGAACTTAAGTCTGACTTCCAGTGTCCCTGTGTTTTACTCTCGTTCTCCATCAGCCCAAATATATAAATTAATTGTCAAGCAGTGAGCATTTTTTCTGGTAATCTGGCTATTGACACATCTGGTGTTAAACCCATTGGGTAGTCATACAACTAAAATTTTGATGATTATCCTTAAACTATAATGAGTAGCTCTTTAATCATCAGCCTATTAACAGCGAGCTTTTAATTAAAGGCAACAAGAGTATACCTCACTTGTTGGTGAGCAACCCATGTGTGGAAATTATTGCCACCAGATGGGTATAGCAATTTAAAAACTTTGGTTAGTGGTCATGGAAGTTATTTTTAAGATCATACGGCAGCAACAAAATTCCTCCCCGATTGTGCAAACTTACTCTTTGGATGTTGAAGGGGGGAATACAATCCTAGATTGTCTCAATCTTATTAAGTGGGAGCAAGATGGGACATTGGCATTTCGCAAAAATTGTCGCAACACGATTTGTGGTAGCTGCGCGATGCGAATCAATGGGCGTTCAGCTTTGGCTTGTAAGGAAAATGTTGGCAGTGAAATTGCCAAATTGGAACAAACGGTTACAACAGCAAGTCATGCAAACGGGATTCCAGAAATCATCATCGCACCACTAGGCAATATGCCTGTGATCAAAGATTTAGTGGTAGATATGAGCAGTTTTTGGAACAACCTTGAGACGGTTACTCCTTATGTGAGTACAGCTGGGCGTAACATCCCAGAAAGAGAGTTTTTACAAACACCCCAAGAGCGATCGCGCCTTGATGAAACTGGTAATTGTATCATGTGTGGAGCTTGCTACTCTGAATGCAATGCTCGTGAAGTTGATCCAAATTTTGTTGGTCCCCACGCACTGGCTAAAGCTTACCGCATGGTAGCTGACTCTCGTGATGATAAAACCGAAAGTCGTTTAGAAGAATATAACGAAGGAACTAAAGGAGTTTGGGGTTGCACGCGTTGTTTGTACTGTAATTCCGTATGTCCAATGGATGTTGCCCCACTAGATCAAATCACAAAAATCAAGCAGGAAATTCTTGATCGCAAACAAGCAAGCGACAGCCGTTCAATTCGCCATCGCAAAGTATTGATAGAGTTAGTTAAAGAAGGCGGCTGGATTGATGAGCGTCAATTTGGTTTACAAGTCGTCGGGAACTATTTTAAAGACCTCAAAGGATTGCTCAGTCTTGCTCCCCTTGGGTTAAGAATGATAGTGCGAGGCAAGTTTCCTCTTTCGTTTGAACCTTCTGAAGGAACTCAACAAGTGCGATCGCTTATTGAAGCCGTCAAGCAAGAAGAAAGTAGAGTGTAGAGATGAGGGAGATACGGCGAGAGTGATATAGCGGTTCCCATTTGAATCACATACATCACTACGAATAATGTAGAGCACGTAAATACTACGTCTCTACAGATCGTGTGTCTTGCACGCAACACCAGAAGCATTATTATTGTTCATTTGCTTCCCTATCTCCCTCATCTGGCTCAACGTGGATCTTGAGGTATGTTCAGCGGTTGCCCAGAACGGTTATAAACTAAAATATCCCATTGCCCATTAACACTAGACTCAAAAGCAATCCTACTACCATCTGCACTAATTGTTGGATGACGCACTTCTGCTTGCAGGTTGGCAGTCAAATTTCTTAATTGACGTGTTTCTGTATCATAAAGAAAAATAGCTGAGCGACCCTGTCTATTACCTGCAAACACGACATAACGACCACTTTCAGAAACACCAGGATGAGAAGCAACAGTATCAAAGGAATTTAGACCAGGCAAATCTACCAAACTGCCAGTGACTCTGTCAAACATATAAATATCTTGTCTACCCCGTCGATCACTGGCAAAAACGATGTATCTTCTTGAAATTTGGGGATCTAATTCCGAAGCAGAACTATTAAGACTTAGTCCGCCTGGATCGTAAGGATAATTGACTATGCGTGGGTAACCAGCACAGCCACTTAACAAACTAGCTGTAGCAAATATAGGTAAAAAAATAGAATGTTTCATAGTCATGAGTCATGAGTCGAAGACTTAAGACTTTTACAGCATCCCTCTCATGGAGATGCACCCACCGATGCGCCATTGGCAATATCTAACTCCACATCCGGTCCCCGGTCTAGAACTTCAATATCCCACTGACCACGGCTAGCAGTTTCAAAGACAACATAACGCCCATTTGGGCTGATACTTGGATTTCTGATCCAGCCACGATAGGTTGGGGTAAGAATTTGCGACTGTTGCGTAGCGCGATCATAAAGCGCCACCACTGGTCTACCTTGGTCACTGGTGATATAAGCAATGTAACGTCCGGTGTAGCTGAGGCTAGGACTTTCAACAATTGTTTCCCGTTGGTTTAAGCCCGTTGTTTGAATAAATTGTTGCTGTTCCAAGTCATATACCAGCAGTTGGTGACTACCATTGCGATTAGAGACAAATGCTAAAAAACGACTATTTCCACTCAACGCTGGTTGCTGTTCCGTGTAACGGCTGTTGAGGGAAGTTGGTCCAAGAGGGACATCGCTATAACTACAAGATACAAGAAAACTTGCCAACGCAATACTGAGACCCCAAGGAATTTGCCTTTGGATCCAAAAACTAGGTGTAATTTTGCTCACCTCAACTTTTTTCGTTACGCTTTCGCGTCTTGCACCTAATCTTATTTATAGATTTATAGATCATCATCAAATTTCGATGAGCTATCTCGATCTTGATCCGAACGCTCAGAACGGTCTAGTGGTTTGTATTCTACATACTCACTAGAAATGACTTCATCATCCTCACGCCCCCTTTGAGGAGCAGATTCATTGGGCGAACGGCGTTTTCTCGGTCTTGCAGGAACATCCTCATCACGAGTTTCTGGACGTGCTGTACCATTACTACCACGACGCGGAGGTCGTCTTTCTTCGGTCGTTGAACTACCCCACTCATCAACTGTTCTATTGGAACCACCCCAATCTTCATCTTCAATCCTTTCAGAAGGGCGTACAGAACGTCCAGAACTCCGGCGACGGGTTTTGTCAGTTTTGTCACTTGATGTCGGTCTTTCGCTTCCATTGCGACGTTCTGAGCGACGGGGAGTTTCATCTTCGTAGTAATCATCCCGAGATGAACGATTATCCCTGCTACCCGAAATTCGACCACGGACGGGGCGCTCATCATAGTCATCGTCATAAGGCAGTGGTTCTAATTCAGCGTCTACCTGTGCCTTATACTTTTTGTTGTACCTATAGTTGTCGCTAACTTCACGTTCGTCATCAACAATAGGAGTGTTACGCTTAGCTTGCTGAGTGGCTATACCCCGCAGGCGAATACTTTCCACCGCAAAAAATATAGTTGAGCCTGCCAAAAGTAACTGACCAAATTGTAAAATCGGGTCAAGACGCCAACCTTGGAATATGAGAATGAAGCCGCAGAGTAAGCCCACAGCAGCAAAAAAGATATCCTGGTCGCGTGAGAGCTCTGGACGCACAGTGCGGAGAAAATAAAGTGCTGCCCCAGCCACAGCCAAGAAAATTCCTAAAACACTGGCTGAGTTTGCCCCAAAATTGACTTGAGCCAGAACACTGGCTGAGTTCAGCCCAAACATTAGCATCGTTGTTTACCTAATATCAAAATCTATGTTAGCGAGTCAGAATTGAAATCTCTACTGTAATTAGACACAATATACTGTGAAGTAGCTTTCTGTATGCAACACATTCGAGTGGGTGATCAACCATCTTTATGGTAACATAAAGTCTAGACTTTGTGTAGACACCATGAAAGCCAAAGGATTACATATTCGCATATCTGAACGTAGACTAAATAAGCTTAGACTATATGCAGAGTGGAAAGAGAAAACCATGACGCAATTGATTGAAGACTGGATTGACAGACTACCGACGCCGGAGACTGGTAATTCCTCAATCACCCCACTCCCTCTCAAGGAGTGAGGATTGAATCGGGGATGGTGTTTCATAAGTGTTTGCTGTCCATCCCCACCCAACATAGCGGTTGAGGGTGGGGACTTATGCGAACTTTTTAAGTACGTGAATTTGCCACTTGGGCTAAGTGAAGCAATACTTACGCGTCTATTATGACCCAAAGCTAACAAGTCTGTGTTTGTCTGCTCAGTAAGCTTAGTATAAGTATTTTTTTATAATGAATTGCTAAGAGTTAGCAATTGAGCAGTGAACTGACGGAAAATCAGTTTTAAAACTAGAGGCGTGGTATGCCACGCCCCTACAATAGATCTTATGAACGCTGGATTTTATCCTTCTGGCTCACAAAAATCAATCCTACTGTGGCGGGGACAACAACAATTAATGCACCCCAAAACAGACTCCAAAGGAGATTTGCTAAAGATGGCGTCATAGATTTCAACCTTTTTTTACATACTTTATAACAATTCTAATGGTCTAGTAGACCGTTGAGAAGCCACTCATGGCAAAGGGAAATGATTCTAGTTGTGTAACAGCCTTTGGTTAAAATTAGAGAAAGGCTTTACAAACCTTAAAATCTGCTGATTCTGTTCTTTCCCTTTATTCACAAAAAAAGTCAAGCTTAAATCATGACTGGTGCTGACCTTGCCATTTGGATTCTCGGTCCAATATTAGGACTGATGACATTTTTGTTTATTTTCCGGATTATTCTGACTTGGTATCCCCAAGCTAATTTGAATCGTTTGCCTTTTAATTTGGTCGCTTGGCCTACTGAACCTTTCCTAGTACCGTTACGAAAGATTGTGCCACCTATGGGTGGGGTGGACATTACCCCAATCATTTGGGTTGGTATCTTCAGTCTTTTACGGGAAATTCTTCTGGGTCAGCAAGGACTGCTGACCATGCTGTCTCGTGCCTAGTAACAAGGGGTATAGGGGTATAGGGGTG
>NZ_QMEB01000101.1 GCF_012912135.1 Brasilonema bromeliae SPC951
GTAATATATATATTATGGCTAAGCTTTTACATCTTAAATCTCACTAACCTATCTCTATAAAAACAGTTACCCACAAGTAGACTGCTTATCCTTATTGTTTAGTAGAGAGTCCGACGCCTCAAAAATGGCTTACAGTGGATAGCCAAACCTCCTTCGATATAACTCAAAAAAACGATTGCAAATATTTTGCAATTTTGTTTGCAAGCTCATAAAGTTTATCATCTTAGTTTAAATTTAATAGCCTGAGTCGAGGTAAAAAATAATAGGTCAACTATTTTTTTTGTCAAAGAACTACCTGAATTCTGTAAGCTGGTTGAATTTTGACTTTTGGAAAACGAGGGAGTGGAACTATAAACACACGCTGAAATTATTTATTTGTTGAGTAAGGAGATGTCATAAAGCATGAATTTTTCTATTAATTATATACTGCAAGATTGGCAAGTTAATCAGGAAACAAGCTCAAAATCACGTTTGATATTATTGATGTTTCGCTCTACAAGAATACTTGGGAATCTGCCTGCGCCTTTTTCTTTGTTTTCTAGTTTTTATCGAGCTTTGTACCAGTTTGTAGTTGAGTGGATATTAGGGGTTGAATTACCTTGGGATACACAGGTAGGACCAAATCTTAAGCTACTTCATTGTCAAGGTTTGGTCGTCAATCATGAAACGATAATAGGTATGAATTGTACCTTGAGGCATTCAACCACTATTGGAAATAAGATACTGCCAGATGGTACAGCCAGTGGATCTCCAAAAATTGGGAATAACGTAGAAATAGGTTCCAATGTTGTGATTATCGGACCAATTACAGTTGGGGATAATGCTGTGATTGGAGCTGGTTCTGTTGTGGTGAAAGACGTTCCTAACCGTACCGTGGTTGTAGGAAATCCAGCAAGAGTTATTCGCACACTCAATACCCCTTTGTCTTTGATGAACAACGAATCACAGCAAGCTTCAGAACTGGCATCAGTATCAAATCATTCTAATACCGATAGTCTGTATAGATAATTTACTATTCTTGATTAGCAAAATGCTGAGGAAGACCGAAAATGGTCAAGGTTTCTATTGTTATTCCAGCCTATAATGCTATGACCTACCTCCCTGAAACAGTGGAGAGCGTTCTGAGGCAGACCTTTAGTGATTTTGAAGTATTAATTATTAATGATGGTAGCGCAGACAATATTGTCGAATGGGTTTCTCAGCTAGTAGATTCACGAGTGAAACTGATTTCCCAAACAAATCAGGGCGTACCCAAAGCACGCAACACAGGTATTGCTAATGCTCAAGGAGAGTATATAGCATTCTTGGACGCTGATGATTTGTGGGAGCCGACCATGCTAGAAAAACAAGTGCGTTGTCTGGAAAATAATCCCGCAGTAGGCTTGGTGCATACTTGGATGGCTGTTATTGATGCACAAAGTCAGCCCACAGGTAGAGTCATGATCTCAAATGCCGAGGGCGATGTATGGAAACAACTCGTGGTGCAAAATACAGTACCTTCCTCTTCAGTCATGGTTCGTCGCTGTTGTTTTGACACGGTTGGGGGATTTGACCCAAATTTACGCAACATTGACGATTGGGATATGTGGATTCGTATTGCAGCTCGTTATCCCTTTGCAGTGGTCAAAGAACCTTTAATGCGCTATCGAATGCACCTTAATAATATGACTAAAAACTGGCAAGTGGTGGAAGAAGCTTTTGAGATCATTATTGAGAAAGCATTCAGCTGTGCACCGCCCGAACTACTGTATTTAAAAAGCCGAAGCTATGGTCATGCCAATATGTTTTTAGCTTGGAAAGCCGTGCAAAGTGGTAATAGAGACTACAAAAAGGCGATTCATTTTCGGCAACAAGCCATTACTCACTTCCCTATGCTGCGTCACTCGCGGGAATACTTTCGCTTGAGTTTGGCGATCGCCATGCTGCAATGGTTCGGCTCTAATAATTACACTAAAATACTGTCGCTGCTTTACACTCTGCGCCGACGCATATTAAGTGTTACCTAACAACATCGCACTTCTTGCACCAAGTGATTACAGAATATCGAACACTGGTCTTTATAGCTTGACCTGCGTATTATCTGACAAACTATCCTAGTTGTTGTTAGGAGTAAAGGAGCATACTAACTTGACGACCAACAAAGCTCGTAAATATACGGTATTTTTACGGCAACTAGGGCAGAAGAAGCGTCACTTAAGCAATATAACGTGTGTTTTCTTAACGATATTTTTGGTTAGCTTGCTCTCGTATCTAAGTTATGCTTCTACCACCGGCGTTACCATGAGCCAGAACACCAACCACATTGCCAAATCTACCACCACTCAAGGCAAACGCGACAAATGGCTATGGCCTTTCGCATCCAATTCTATATGGAATATGCCGATTGGCGATCGCGCAGTTTATCGACCAGCAAATATTCAACAGGCAAAATATGCTTCAGCAGATGAGGAATACTTCTACAAACTGAAGACTAGCGATCCCCAACGTCCGGTTTACAGTCCTGGCAATTTTGGACCAGGACGCTGTACAGGGACTCAATCTATGGGAATTTCACTACCTGTGCCAGACAACTTAATTGTTCCAGATGCCACAAGTCAACCATATTATACACCCAACAATGCCTCAGCCTTTCTCATGCCCGATGGTAAAACTCTTGAACAGTTTGAACCACTAGCACGCTGTACAGCAGGAGGATCTGTTCATGGGTGGCGTAACCCTTGGGGCGGTGTTGATATTTATGGCGATGGTATCAAAGGCGGACACCTCGGTTCTGGTCTCTCTTCTATTGGTGGGTCTATTCGCAAAGGTGAACTTATAAAAAATCAACCGATCCGCCATGCATTAAAAGTTGTTATCTGGGGAGAAAAATACCTTCACTACTCTCGTACTGTTCCAGGATATCGTTGGCCTGCCTACATTGCCGACAGCAAAGCCGCCAATCAATATCACGGTACTAACCCCAAGTTGGTGCAAGGGACACTTCTGGCAATTCCCCACAATGTCACTGCAGCAAGATTAAAGCTGCAAACACCAGCTGCTAAAAAGCTGTTTCAGGCATTACAAAATTATGGTGCTTACGTTGTTGATGATGCAGGTTGGGACGCACATTACTTATGTCTAGAAAAAGGAGTTCTTGAAGAATTCCGGGCTACTTATGGTTATGACTTCCAAACTACTAATGGAAAATTTTACGACGACTTTATGAAGCTATTTAAAGCACTTTACATCGTCGATAACAACGCGCCGAAAAATATCGGTGGTGGTGGGACTCCACGAGTTTCCCTAGCACCTCCAATCGGTAACTGACCAATCAGTTATCAGTTATCAATTATCAGTTATCAGTTATCAATTATCGATTTGATAATTGTTCATTGTTCATTAGACATCTGAGTAAAACAATGTAGAGACGTTCCATGGAACGTCTCTACAAGGGTTACAGATAACGCACAATTAATTTCTGGAGATGTCTATTGATGTTGACCTGAACTTGCAAATCATTGCTTCTGCTTGTACATATCCAAATATTTAAAAGGTGGAATACTTAAATGTTTGATTACTTAATTGTTGGCGCAGGATTTGCTGGAAGCGTCCTTGCCGAAAGACTAGCAAGTCAGTCTGGAAAAAAAGTTCTGATTGTTGACAAACGTCCTCATATTGGCGGTAACGCCTACGATCACTACGACGATTCAGGCTTACTCGTACACAAATACGGTCCCCACATCTTTCACACCAACTCCCGCGAAGTCTTCGATTATCTTTCATTCTTCACCGAGTGGCGACCTTACGAACACCGCGTTTTGGCTAGCGTAGATGGTCAAGTTGTGCCCATCCCAATCAACCTTGACACCGTTAATCGGTTATACGGATTGAATCTCACCGCGTTCCAAGTAGAGGAGTTCTTCGCTTCAGTCGCTGAACAAAAAGACTACATTCGCACCTCAGAAGATGTGGTGGTAAGCAAAGTTGGTCGAGAACTGTACGAGAAATTTTTCCGTGGCTACACCCGTAAGCAATGGGGACTCGATCCATCGGAACTCGACAGATCAGTCACCGCCCGTGTCCCTACCCGCACAAACCGCGACGATCGCTATTTCACAGACACTTATCAAGCAATGCCTCTACATGGTTATACGCGGATGTTTGAGAAGATGTTGTCTCACCCCAACATCAAGATTATGCTTAACACCGATTATCGGGAGATTCAAGAGGCAATCGCCTACCGCGAGATGATCTACACTGGTCCCATCGACGAGTTCTTCGATTACTGCTATGGAAAACTACCCTACCGTTCCCTAGAGTTCAAGCATGAAACCCTAAACAAACCTGTGCATCAGCCTGCACCAGTGATAAATTACCCGAACGAACATCTATACACCCGCGTCACCGAGTTCAAGTACCTGACGGGACAGGAACACCCTAAAACTAGTATTGTCTACGAGTACCCGCAAGCAGAAGGAGATCCCTACTACCCCATACCGCGTCCAGAAAACGCTGAACTCTACAAACAATACAAAGCACTAGCCGACGCAACCCCAAGCGTGCATTTCGTGGGACGGTTGGCAACCTACAAGTATTACAATATGGATCAAGTTGTGGCTCAGGCACTAACAGTCTACTCCCAGCTTGTTCAACGGGTACTCATCAAGATTTAACTCATCCGCCGGCTATAAAAACACGAAGCCGTGGGAGTATCAACGTACATACACCCGTTGATTTCCATATCTGTTGTATCGCCGAACTGGTTGAACACGATATCGCCGAACTGGTCGATACACTCGTTGAACACGCGATCGCCGAATTGGTCGAACACGATATCGCCGACGAGGTCCTATTATGATTGTTCTGCGAACTTGGGGTCGTCGTCTATTGTATCTTTGAGCAACGACTAAGGGTTGTTCTCCAACTGTGTTTATCTCTGGTTCTAAACTTTGCTGTCCAAAAGCATTGTTAAAATCCTTATCATTTAACTCAACTGCTTGAGCAGATGACGGATAACCCATAGCAAACACCAATATCGCTGTGGCGAAGAACTTGTATATCCGTTTTGACTGGGCGATAGGGAAATAAGATGGGAAAAATTTATTATTAGCCATTGTAAATTTCTCTATTAGGCGAGATACCTAAACATATCGCTAGTTGACACTCCCCTGGAAGACAGCCTAAGTAAGATTCAAGCTACAAGAGATTCAACCGTAAGAAGGAAATTAAAATTCAACTAGAGGTTGTTGCAGCAACATCTGCTTAAGTAGTGTTAGGACTATGAAGCAATTCTTGTTGTGAACTCTGCCTCAAATATCACGATGGTTATCAAAACTATACAAACCCAGCCGTTTACCGACCAAAAACCAGGTACATCTGGACTCAGAAAGAAGGTTTCTGTCTTCCAGAAGCCTCATTACTTGGAAAACTTTGTGCAGTCGATCTTTGACAGCCTGGAAGGATATCAAGGTCAGACTTTGGTTTTAGGAGGTGATGGTCGTTACTACAATCGTCAAGCAATTCAAATTATCCTGAAAATGGCAGCCGCTAATGGCTTTGGGCGAGTGCTCGTCGGTCAAGGCGGTATTCTTTCTACCCCGGCTACCTCTGCCATTATTCGCAAGTATGACACATTTGGTGGTATAATCCTCTCTGCCAGTCACAATCCTGGTGGGCCAGATAGAGACTTTGGTATAAAGTACAATATTAGCAATGGTGGACCGGCTCCAGAAAAAGTCACGGAAGCCATTTCTAATCGTAGTAAAGAGATTAATAGCTACAAAATTTTTGAGGCTCCTGATGTTAATCTTGATACTTTAGGAGAGATCAAAATAGGCGATATGCTGGTGGAGGTGATTGACTCTGTCGCAGACTACGCAGAATTGATGCAGTCGCTGTTTGATTTTGACCGCATCCGCCAACTGGTGACCAATGGACAGTTCCGTATGTGTGTTGACTCCTTACATGCTGTGACTGGTCCCTATGCTCATAATATTTTTGAGGAACGTTTGGGCGCACCGCCGGGAACTGTCACGAATGGTAAACCTTTAGAAGATTTTGGCGGTGGACATCCTGATCCCAACCTTGTTTATGCTCATGATTTGGTGGAAATTCTGTTTGGGAACAATGCGCCTGACTTTGGTGCTGCTTCCGATGGAGATGGCGATCGCAACATGATTCTCGGACGCCAATTCTTTGTCACTCCTAGCGATAGCTTAGCTATTTTAGCAGCAAATGCCAAATTGGTTCCTGGGTATAGCTCTGGTTTAGCAGGTATCGCCCGCTCAATGCCTACGAGTCAAGCACCAGACCGTGTGGCAAAACAACTCGGTATTGAATGTTATGAAACTCCCACAGGCTGGAAGTTCTTTGGTAATTTGTTAGATGCAGATAGAGCAACCCTTTGCGGTGAGGAGAGTTTCGGTACAGGTTCCAACCATATCCGCGAAAAAGATGGACTTTGGGCTGTGTTGTTCTGGCTGAATATTCTCGCAGTGCGGCAACAATCAGTAGAGCAGATTGTCACAGAACATTGGCAAACCTACGGGCGTAATTATTACTCGCGTCATGATTATGAACAAGTCGATAGCGATCGCGCCAACACTCTCATAACAAGTGTGCGTGCTATGCTGCCAACACTCAAAGGAAAGCAGTATGGTTCCTACCAGGTTGAGTACGCTGACGATTTCAGTTACACCGACCCGATTGATGGTAGCGTTAGTCAAAAGCAAGGAGTTCGCATTGGCTTCACCGATGGTTCGCGGATTGTCTTCCGGCTATCAGGTACTGGTACACAAGGTGCAACACTAAGGTTATATCTGGAAAGCTACGAAAGCGATCCAGCAAAGCAGAATCATGATCCACAAGAAGCACTAGCGGAACTTATCACGATTGCAGATGAGATTGCCCAGATTCATAAGTTGACTGGAATGGATAAGCCAACTGTGATTACCTGATATCAAATCAGTGAACAGTTATCAGTGAACAGTTACCAGCTCTGTCGTTCCCATGCTGAGCATGGGAATGCACTTCTCTCGTTCCCATGCTCAGCATGGGAATGCACTATCGGAGGCTCTGCCTCCCAATTATTATATTGAGGCAGAGCCTCAAGTTATGCATTCCCGAACAGAGGCAAGGAACGAGAAAATCTTTCCCTCTCCTTTATAAGGAGAGGGATGCCCGACAGGGCAGGGTGAGGTTCCCAAGTCTCCTTTATAAGGAGAGAGATGCCCGACAGGGCAGGGTGAGGTTCCCAAGCTCGGCAAGAAAATGTACACTTTAATTAATCGCTAGCTTGTTCAGTAAGCAATTTGGCAAAATAAGATCATCGGATATAAAAAAACCTGATGTTTGTGGGCACAGTTCTCCGTAATTGCTACAAAATCGTCAGACTGCTAGGAAGTGGTGGTTTTGGTGATACTTATCTGGCAGAAAACTTGGATTTACCTGGACATCCATTGTGTGTTGTCAAACATCTTAAACCAAGAGACCCGAACCCAGATGTTTTACAAATAGCTAGACGACTGTTTGAAAGTGAAGCACTGGTTTTATATAAATTAGGTCATGAAAACAACCAAATTCCGAGACTGTTTGCTCACTTTGAGGAAAATGGTGAATTCTATCTGGTGCAGGAATATATTGAAGGAAGTGATTTAAGTAGTGAAGTCACAGTTGGTAAGAGGTGGAGTGAACAGGAAGTCACTCAACTTTTGCGAGAGATTTTGGAAGTTCTAACAGTCGTTCACAAGCAAAATATTATCCACCGAGATATCAAGCCGCAAAATCTCATGCGTCGTCGCGAAGATCGCAAGATAATATTGATTGACTTTGGCGCAGTCAAACAAATCAGCACCTTAGTAAATATTCAAGGACAAACCAGCGCTTCAGTTGCCATTGGTACTCCGGGTTATGCGCCTAACGAACAAGCTGCCGGATATCCAAAACTATCGAGTGATGTCCATGCGGTGGGAATGCTGGCTATTTTTGCCCTCACAGGTATAAAGCCTCACGAATTGCCAAGAGATCCCACGAATGGCGAAGTCGTTTGGCGGAATTGGGCAAATGTTAGCGAGAGATTCGCTGATATTTTAACGAAGATGGTGCGCTATCACTTCAGTGAACGCTATCAGTCAGCAGCAGAAGCGTTGTCAGCACTTCCAGCACCACCAAAACCAAAACCACAACCAAAATCACAATCAACGCCAATACCTGCACCGCTACCAACATCGCAACCGACACTGCAATCAACGCCAATGCCGCGACGGCAAGTCATTCAAATGTTAGGGTTGATAGGAACTGGAGTTGGTTTGGCTATTGTCGGACAACAGCTTTTGCAAGGTGTTTTCAGACGGAGAGACGATGTTGTCGAGACACCAACACCTTCTCCCAGCATAAGATCTGATATTTCTTCTACATCATCACCAACACCGAAACAATTAGCCACACCACGAAGTGTATCCTTACAAACCTTTAATTTTGAAACTGTCAGTGTTGATGCACAGGGAAATATTAACAACCGCAGCAACCGTCAGGCGAAATACTTCGCGCAAGACTTGGGGAATGGTGTCACCTTGGAGATGGTACAGATACCGGGTGGTACGTTTCTCATGGGTTCACCACCAGGGGAAAAACAAAGAGAGTCAAACGAAGGACCACAACATCAAGTCACAGTTCCTGGGTTTTTTATGGGCAAGTATGAAGTGACTCAGGCTCAGTATCAGGCAATTATGGGTAACAACCCTTCCAACTTTAAAGGAGAGAAGCGTCCAGTGGAAAAAGTTAGTTGGAATGATGCTGTGGAATTGTGCCAACGCTTAAGTCAGAAGACGGGACGCACCTACAGACTACCCAGCGAGGCAGAATGGGAATATGCAGCTCGTGCAGGAACGACTACACCTTTCTACTTTGGCGAAACGATTACAACTGATTTAGCAAATTACAACGGAACGAAAACTTACGCCTCTGAACCAAAAGGTCAATATCGCCGACAGACAACAAACGTGGGGAGTTTTCCACCCAACGCTTTTGGTTTATATGATATGCACGGTAATGTTTATGAGTGGTGTCAGGATGATTGGCATGACACTTACCAAAGCGCACGCACTGATGGTAGTGCATGGTTAACGCAAGGTAGTACAAATGTTCTAAAGCTGGTTCGTGGCGGTTCGTGGGGCCTCAGTCTAGGGCTTTGCCGCTCGGCGTTTCGCTATAGGGTCTACCCCGGCCTTCGTTACTACGTTATCGGTTTTCGGGTGGTGTGCGTGGTTGCGTGAGGACTTCCTTGCCCTTTGCTCTTTTGCTCTTTTGCTCTTTACACTTCTTTACTTTTTCCTTCTTCCGCCGCAGGCGAATAAAAAATTTTTTATAAAAACAGGACTTACGCACGAACAATGTAACTATAGCGGTTCTCGGTTGGGTGCAGTACGCTTTTTGACCTCACCCCTTACCCCTCTCGAAATTTCCTCGAAACCTCACCCTGCCCTTCGGGCATCCCTCTCCTTAGTAAGGAGAGGGAAAGATTTTAGCGAAGCTAAAAGCGAGGGTGAGGTTTTGGCGTCAGACAAAACCGGGGTGGGGTTTTTACACCAATGCCTAAAAAAATATTCGCGACACAGCACATTAGACAGATGTTCATTAAGTAAAACCATCTCATAATTATTAGCGCCATAACCACTCTAAAAATCAGTTTCTGCTGACTATGAAAATACTGGTACTAAATGCCGGATCGAGCAGTCAAAAGAGTTGTGTGTACGAAATTACAGGTAACACTCTCCCCGAAGAACCTCTCAAACCCCTTTGGGAAGCAAAAGTAGACTGGACTCACCAACAGGGTTTTGCAGAACTCGAAGTTAAAACAGCCAAGGGTGAACAATTACAAGAGAAAATTCCCGCAGATTCTCGCACTCAAGTTATGGCTCATATGCTGGATACCCTGTGCAAGGGTTCTACGCAGGTGATTAGTCAGCCGTCAGAAATTGATGTAGTGGGTCATCGCGTTGTACATGGTGGACAAGATTACCGTGAGAGTGTGGTGATTACTGAAGATGTGAAACAGGCGATCGCCCGTCTGGCAGAACTCGCTCCTGACCATAACCCCGCTAATTTGGAAGGAATAGAAGCCATTGAGCAACATTTAGGAACACTCACCCAAATAGCAGCATTTGATACTGCATTTCATTCTCATCTCCCTGATGCCGCAGCCATCTACCCCGGTCCCTACGAGTGGATAGAACAAGGTATCCGTCGCTACGGATTTCATGGCATCAGTCATCAGTACTGTGCTAAGCGTGCGACTCGCATCCTCGGTCGAGATTTAGCATCTGTGCGGTTAATCACATGTCATTTGGGCAATGGTTGCTCTTTAGCCGCGATTCAAAACGGTCGCAGCATTGACACAACAATGGGGTTCACACCACTAGATGGATTGATGATGGGCAGCCGTTCCGGTGCTGTTGACCCAGGAATTCTCATTCACCTGTTGCGGCAATCTGATAACTCTGTTGACGAGCTAGCAAAAGTGCTAAATAAGGCTTCTGGTTTACGTGGAATTTCTGGTATTTCTAATGATATGCGAGAAATTAGGGAAGCAATTTCCCAAGGCAATTCTCGCGCTCAATTGGCGTGGGATATTTACGTACATCGCCTGCGGTCTTATATTGGTGGAATGCTTGCTAGCTTGGGAGGATTAGATGCCTTAGTGTTTACCGGTGGTGTGGGCGAAAATAATCCTGAGATTCGCGCCGCAGCTTGTGAAGCTTTTGCATTTCTGGGACTAAAACTTGACCACGAGAAAAATGCACACAAGCCTGTTGATGTAGATATTGCCACTCCTGATTCTACCGTGCGGGTATTGGTGATTCATACGGAAGAAGATTGGGAAATTGCTTGTGAATGTTGGCGACTGTTGGAAAAAAAGTAGATTTTACAAAAGCAGATGGTTGATACTAAAAAGATAATACGACAGCCAATCTTTTTCCTCACAGCAGTAGCTGTGTTGACAATGTTCACACTGACTAGTTGCGACAGCTTAACCACTAACCAGTATGAAGCCACAGCCCTCACCACTTATACCTGGCAAGTTAAGTATGCCGATGACCTCGCCAATGAACAAGTACCACGCTTTGAAACTTTTGCCACCACTTCCTTACTTAATCGTAACGGCTTGAAGCCAGAAGGAGCAGTGACTGGTCCTGATGATAAGGGTTTATGGTGGTCTAGTTTACCACCGCGACCCTCAGTTGATGAAATCGAACAACGCAAAAAATCCCAAGAGGCAGGTAGTCCTGAATTGTTGAAATCTGTGAAGTACGAACTCAAGTATAAAGTGGGAGAGGATCAAAGAAAACTACCCACGAACTATCAGGTTTATCGAGAGGTGGTGAAGGCGTATCCCTCACAGACTTCTTTGCAATTAACTTTGGGATTGGATAATAACTCAGTTGAGAAAGCTGAACCTGTGGGTAGCAAATAAAATTAGCTTATGAATTAAATCAGCGACCAGTTACCAGTTATCAGTTACCAGTTACCAGTTACCAGTTTTCACTGTTCACTGTTCACTGTTAAGCGTTCCCTCTCAAGAGGTTTCCTCAATTGGGAAAATATCGCCCTTTAAGTAGGATTCAAAATGTTTCTTAAAGTACTGAATACTCGTCATATTCGGTTCATCACTTTCTGTGGGTGTAAATTCATAAATTGGTACTTTTTCTCTCACCAGGTTGACCAATTTAGGATGAAGTTGCTCAAAAGAATCGACTCTAGATATTGTTGTTTCAAACCTTAATTTAGCTGGATGACCATATCCTAACTTCATCCAAGGCATCCAAGGACAATCCCTTGCCCACTTCGCAGGAGGGACATCAGAAGCATCGGGTCGGCAAATATTTGATGTGAAATATTCAACTCCCTGAAACTTTTCCCCAGGACAATAATCCGAGTATTTACTATCTCCTGCTAACGGATGCGGATATTCCAAAGGAATTTCCATTACAGAGGTGATATATCCAGTACCTTTGGGTATGACAAATTTTTTTGGTTTAACTGAGCCTTGTACAATTCGGTTAGCAATATGTACGACTGGTAGTGCTTGATTTGCTTCTGGTGACTTCCAGTAAGTCAGAATCTCTTGCGTCACGGGGTCACAAAATAAACCCAATTCTCTATTGATACGATACCCAACTTCGCCGTATTCAGGACTAGTCTTGATAAAGACTTTCGTTGCATTCATGCCAATAATAGAAAACAATTTCTCCCTTGGCAAGTCTGGTTTTTCTTGCCACCAAATTTCCCCAGACCAGTTGTAATAAAGCTGTAACCCATGATTTTTTCTATAAAAATCAAGGTTATTAAGTTCGTAGTCATCCAAGTAATCACTCATGTTTGTTCCATTCATCCTGAAAGACTTTTGCTCGCAATTATCACCTAAAGCGCGTTGGATCTCATTCAAAATTCACGCATCACATCTTAGAACACAGATTAAAGCAATGGAAAATTTATTGTAAAATTTGGCCAAACTTCTACGTAAAATTCGGGATTGCAGATAGTTGCATAGAATAGCTATCTTGTACTCATTATATGCATTTTATCTTTATAAATATCCACAATAGCACCGTTATGGTAGATGTCGATTATTTGACGCTACTTGAGTTAGGAGTTGAAGCTTGGAACCATTGGAGGAAAAACAACCCCGACATCAAGCCGAACCTAAGTTATGTAGAATTATCTGCAACTTTAGATGATATAAACCTCAGTCACACAGACCTCAAATATGCAAAAATTCACTCTGCAGAACTACAAAATGCAAATCTTACCAAGGCAAACTTAAGAGGAGCTGATTTTAGCATTGTAGATTTAAGTGGCGCAGACCTCAGTTATGCAGATCTCAGTGATGGACTATTTTTAGGTTCAGTTGAGTTTTGTGGAGCCAACTTGAGTGGAGTAAACTTTACAAGTGCAGACTTAGGCATGTGCGTTATCAATTATGGTCTTTTTTTTCGGGCTAGTCTCAGTGGAGTGAACCTCTCTCATGCAAATCTGACTCAGGCTAGTTTGAGATTTGCAGACCTTAACGGCGCAAACCTCTGTGGGGTAGACTTTTCTGGAGCAGATCTTTGTGCTGCAGATTTGAGAGGAGCAAACCTTTTTGGTGCAAACCTCAGCAAGGCAGATCTCAGAGGCGCAGATTTCGCTGATGCTAATCTCACATACGCAAACCTAAGCGAAGCGAAGTTGGTGGGGTCACCAAATTTTGGAAAACTGGGAATGTATGATTTCAGTTATCTGAATGATAGAACGCTCAACTTGAGCAATGCCAACCTTAATGGTGCTGATTTTAGTAGAGCTGACTTGACAGATCTTAAACAGACAGTGTGACGATAATCACAAGTTTGCAGTAATACGTAGCACTTGACAACTGTGAGATTTAACAATAAACAACAGTGACTGCGACACTTCCCTTACATCTTCAGTTCGGGGATATTTATTGATAACACACTTATCAATGGATCGTCAAGACCGAACTTACCAAACCAATTCACAAAGTAACATAAGTTGAGGCAACAATTATGAAAAAACTATTAAACTTCATTTATAAATTATTTGGTTTAGAAACCGAAGAATCGCGTTTATCAGATTCTTACAAGGATTAAATTCCGAATAAGTCTTGCAAGCAGTATCGTTGCTGTAACTGAATACGACTTGGAGTTGAAATAGTAGTACACCATTAGGGACATTGCCACTCAGTTCTTTCGTGAGCTTTGACTATAATTGAGGCTTCGTACAATTCCAGTTTTTTTATAAGAAGGTTTACACGTCCAGTTGAGAAAAATCTGGACGTATAAGCATGTTTCTATGAGCTAAGCAAAACTGTTTTCCAAAACTTTAACTGAATTTTTTAGAGTTTCGCTGTATCGGCGATAACCAATTAATCGAAAAAACTAAGATCAGAATGGAGTTTAATAGGGACTCCTAATTCTGACGGGAGTGACAAAAATGAGCTATCTTCAAAAGACTGAAGATAGAATCAACAGTTAGTAGTTAGTCACAAAATACTACTAACCACTCCCTTGGAGGTATGTTTATTTACTGGTTTAACGGCAAATTAATTGAGTCTCGAACTCTAGAGTTAGAAATTGACGATCCTGGGTTACTCTACGGAGCAACTGTTTTTACGACGCTGCGAGTTTACAATAACTCGCTCGATAGTAGATTAACTCACTGGCGCTGCCACTGCGATCGCCTAAAATTTAGTTTACAAACCTTTGGTTGGCAAATGCCAGATGAGGAGCGATTGCGTCAAGGAGCAGAAATTATCATGACGCACTTCCCTGTCCTCAGAATCGCCGTCTTTCCTGATGGACGTGAGTGGATAACGGGAAGATTGCTGCCAAAAAACTTGACACAAAACCAGAAAAATGGTTTAATAGCAACTTTAGCCGAATCTGAGTTTGCTCGCAGTTTACCCTCTCATAAAACAGGAAACTACCTCAGCGCATGGTTAGCAAAAGCTAACGCTCAAAAATTAGATGCCCAAGAAGTCATTTTGGTAGATACTGTGGGAAATTGGCTAGAAACAAGTACGGGTAACCTCTGGGGGTGGCGAAATGGTAGTTGGTGGACGCCGCCCTTAACAGCAGGAATTTTGCCCGGAGTCGTGCGCGGACAGCTTGTAGATTGGCTTTTGAAAAAGCAGCAAGTGGTTCGAGAGGAACCTTGGACACCAGAGTTAGTCAAGGGATTTGAGGCAATTGCCTACAGCAATAGTGTAGTGGAAACCGTCCCGATTCATACCGTTATACAGCCTACAGGAAAGCTAGAATATAATCCCCATCATGGCTGTTTTCAACAACTGCGGATGTTTTTTATAGCATTGTAGGTGCAAAATTTGGTATACGTTAAGATAAGTTAACATAATTCTTAAAAAGCCCTCTCTTTACAGAGACGCTACGGGAAAGCACAAGAGATCTAGGAGGATTGACCTGGGTGAATAACAAACGATGGAGAAATGCGGGGCTGTACGCACTGCTGTTTATTGTTGTCATTGCGCTGGGGACAGCGTTTTTTGACAACAAACAACCACAAGGTAGAAAAACATGGCGATACAGTGAGTTTATTCAAGCAGTTGAAAAAAGCAAAATCAAACCTAATGGCGAAAACGACACATTTGCACAAGTTGCGCTGAGTGCAGATCGGTCTATGGCTGATGTCAAGTTGGATGACTCAAGAAGGTTTGTAGTGACCTTGGTCAACGACCCAGACCTGATCAACACTCTCACTGCAAAAAACGTAGATATTAGTGTTTTGCCGCAAACCGATGATACATTTTGGTTTAAGGCACTAAGTAGCTTATTTTTCCCTGTATTACTTCTGGTTGGCTTATTCTTCTTGCTACGCCGCGCTCAAAATGGTCCTGGTAGCCAAGCCATGAACTTTGGCAAGTCCAAAGCCAGAGTGCAAATGGAACCGCAAACCCAAGTGACATTTAATGATGTTGCTGGTATTGACCAAGCGAAGCTAGAACTCAATGAAGTCGTAGACTTTTTGAAAAACGCTGACCGCTTCACGGCTGTTGGAGCAAAAATTCCCAAAGGCGTACTGCTGGTTGGACCTCCAGGAACTGGTAAAACCCTGCTCGCGCGTGCAGTCGCAGGCGAAGCTGGTGTTCCTTTCTTCTCCATCTCTGGTTCTGAGTTTGTGGAAATGTTCGTGGGTGTCGGTGCATCCCGTGTCCGCGACTTGTTCGAGCAAGCAAAGACAAATGCCCCCTGTATCGTCTTCATCGATGAAATTGACGCCGTAGGTCGTCAGCGGGGTGCTGGTTTAGGCGGTGGTAACGATGAACGGGAACAAACCCTCAACCAGTTACTCACAGAAATGGACGGCTTTGAAGGTAACACAGGTATCATCATCATTGCTGCTACCAACCGTCCCGACGTTCTAGATGCAGCGTTGTTGCGTCCTGGTCGCTTCGACCGTCAAGTTGTTGTAGACCGCCCAGATTATGCTGGACGTGTGGAAATTCTGAAAGTTCATGCCCGTGGTAAGACCTTGGCAAAAGATGTGGACTTAGAAAGAATTGCCCGTCGTACTCCTGGGTTCACTGGTGCAGATCTTTCCAACTTGCTGAATGAAGCTGCTATTCTCGCTGCGCGTCGAAATTTAACTGAGATTTCGATGGATGAAATTAACGATGCGATCGACCGCGTGTTAGCAGGTCCAGAGAAGAAAGACCGAGTTATGAGCGAAAAGCGTAAAGAACTCGTAGCATATCACGAAGCAGGTCACGCCCTTGTCGGTGCTTTAATGCCAGACTATGACCCTGTGCAGAAGATTAGCATTATTCCTCGTGGTAGAGCTGGTGGTTTAACTTGGTTTACCCCCAGTGAAGACCGGATGGACACTGGCTTATACAGCCGCGCTTATCTGGAAAATCAGATGGCTGTCGCATTAGGTGGTCGTCTTGCTGAAGAAATTATCTTTGGTGAGGAAGAAGTGACCACAGGTGCGGCTCAAGACTTGCAACAAGTTGCTCGTGTCGCCCGTCAGATGGTGACACGGTTTGGAATGAGCGATCGCCTAGGTCCAGTTGCTCTTGGTCGTCAGCAAGGCAATATGTTCCTCGGTCGAGACATCATGGCTGAACGCGACTTCTCTGAAGAAACTGCTGCTGCTATTGATGAAGAAGTCCGCACACTGGTAGAAACAGCTTACCAACGCTCCAAAGAAGTGTTGGAAAATAACCGCCACATTCTTGACCAAATCGCGCAAATGCTGGTTGAGAAGGAAACAGTGGACGCCGACGAATTGCAAGAACTGCTGGCAAACAACGATGTGAAAACTGCAACGTTTGCTTAAAAAGTGAGGAGTTAAGAGTGAGGAATGCTTCAAACAGTGAACAGTGAACAGTGAACAGTGAACAGTGAACAGAGAAAGCGATTTATTGACCCCCCTGGTAACTGGTAACTGGTAACTGGTAACTGATAAAACACTTCTCATTCTGAACTCCTAAATTTTGAGATTCAGGGTAATTCTGGAATTTTCCAAAGTTGCCCTGATTTTTTGTGAGAAATCTTGCTTAGAGGATCTTTTAAAAGTGGTGGCTGAGGTATCCAAAATTTTAGATCCTCCTAAATCCTCCTTAAAAAGGAGGACTTTGAGAAGGTTATTCCCCCCTTGGAAAGGGTTCCCGCGTTGTTGCAAGAGCGTAGGCGTGCAGGAGATAGCAACTGGCGTGAGTTAGAGGGGTTCTCAATATAACGGTAGACTTTACAAACATCCTCTAACACTAGTTTTCTTAATTTTGAATTTCTCATTTTGCGAATTTTGAATTGTTTATGATGCCCAGATCCAAAATCCTAACCACATCTTTTCATGATCAAGGAGTTTATCCCTGCCCAGTCTGTCGTGTAGGTAAGATTAGTCATATGCCATTAATGGAGGCTATGTCTTGTGACTTCTGCCAACAAATTTTTACTGCCAACGTAGAAGAACAGCAAATTAAAATGCCATCCAGACAACCACCTCTAATTTGGCATTGGAATGGCTTTAATTGGACAGAAGCGCAAATAGAAGGTGTAGAACTTGGATGGGGCTATGTGATAGCAGCAGTTGTTTTTGTACTCCTCCCAACTGTTTTAATTGGGATAGTCGCTTATCATTTTCCACCCCATCCAGAAACTCCCTTATCTTGGGTACCATATGTCTGGACAGCATTAACTTTTTTGTTACATCTAGCAATTATTGTTTGGCTTTTGATTGAAGTTTATCAAATTCCAGTTGGGGCGTATTGGCGAGCTATACAACAGCGTTTTCTTGGTCGGTGATGATGAGAAATATCTACTGTTAAGCCAGATGGAATCACTATTTGGATAGCTTATAGCGTCTGAGTTAACAACAGATGTTGGAAAATCTTAACGAAGCTTGATTTTCAAGTATAGAAGTTATATAAGAATGGGAAAAACTATAACAAGCTTATAAAAGTTACGACTTAACAAAAAAAATAACAAAATGTTAAGGTATATATCATTTCTCATAAAATCAAGAAGGAATTCAAATTTCAATGACGCAAAGCATAGGGTTTGATACTTGTTTGTAGAATGCTTACTATATTTCCTCATTCCTCGAAAGACTGCGTCTGTTAGCATACAGTTATGCTGTAGTAAAATGGAGAGTCACGATTGCTCAAGTGTGGTTTCCAGCTAAGCAAATATACTAATAAATCTCGGCTTTTAGCCAAAATCAGCAAACAGCAAAAAAGTTTGACAAATAATGCAGCCGCTAAACGGTTGCATCACTCATAATTAAGATAATTTCCACCGAAACGTCTTATGAGCGAGTTCGAGCAGTACTATAGAGTTTTGGAATTAGAGCCTGGGGCAACATTTGAGGAAGTGACCCAAGCTTACAAAGATTTGGCTTTTGTATGGCATCCTGATCGCCTTCCAAAAGACAATAGCCGCTTACAAGAGAAAGCGCAAAAAAAGCTACAAGAAATTAACGAGGCTCGTGAGCAATTACGCTTATCGAAGATGAAGTATCAAAGGTTACATTATTCTGCCTCACACTATTCAGCACCATCTGCACAGAAACAGCCAACTGAGAAAACCTATCAACATTCAGCACCGTCTGCACAGAAACAGCCAACCGAGAAAAGCTATCAACCACCACACCCAAACCCAGACTTAAGTGGAAAAGACTATAGTCGGGCAAACTTACAAAACAAAGATTTATCTGGCAGAAACATGAGTTATGCAAACTTGAGTGGTGCAAATCTCAGTGATACTTTCATGCACAAAGTGAATCTTAGAGGTGCAAATTTGTCTGAGGCAAATTTATTTAGAGCTAACCTACTTTTAGCTGATCTCAGGGAAGCCAATTTCCGGGGTGCTAATTTAGTTGGAGCAGATTTGAGTGGAGCAGACTTGCGGGGAGCGAACTTCATGGGAGCGCGGATGAAATCTGGTGACAGACTTCTTGTTAAACTGGTTGGAGCTAACTTAGCTGGGGCAATCATGCCTGATGGCAAAATTTATGAATAAATTAAGATAATGAACGTTGCGATTATTGGTTGCGGATATGTTGGTTGTACAATTGCTCGGTATTGGCAACAAAAAATGACTTTTGTGGTCACCGCTACCACAACCACTCCAGAACGTGTCCCTGCGCTGCAAGCAGTAGCCCAACGAGTCGAAGTCGTCAAAGGAAATGACCCAGAAGGTCTAAAATCAGTCTTGAAAAATCAAGATGTTGTGCTTTTGAGTGTTGGTGCAAAGAGTGCTGATGTTTACGAAGAAACCTATTTACATACTGCTCAAAGTTTAGTCTCTCTCCTCAAACAGACTCCTAGTATACAGCAACTGATATATACAGGGAGCTATGCTGTTTATGGTGACAGACAGGGAGCATGGGTGGATGAAGAATCACCACCAGCACCTGCTAACCAAAATGGACAAATTATTACCGATACCGAGCAAGTTTTACTATCAGCATCCAGTGCAAACCTCCGTGTTTGTATTTTGCGATTGGGAGGTATTTACGGTCCAGGTCGAGAATTGGTAAAAATATTTGGTCGATATGCTGGCGCAACCCGACCTGGCAATGGCAAGGATACAACAAATTGGATTCACCTGGATGATATTGTTGCTGCTATAGAGTTTGCTCGTAGGACTCAACTACAAGGCATTTATAACTTAGTTGATGATGCCCATCTCACCACTGGAGAATTACTTGAAGGTGTGTTTGAAACACACAATCTACCCAAAGTCACATGGGATTCCTCCCAAGAGAGTAAGCGCCCATATAATGCCAAGGTGTCTAATAAAAAGATGAAAGATGCAGGATACAAATTGATTCATCCCCAGATACTTTTCTAGCTGTTCTTAGGTGCAGTCCCATGATTTATCAAGAGAAAACAGTATCTCCTACCCAGTTCTACAATTGGAAAAATTATCGCTGCGCCTATGAGGTTGATAACCCAAGTCAATCAACTCCTGAGGGTATTCCCTTATTGTTAATACACCCGATTGGCGTTGGATTATCGCGGCAATTTTGGCAGCGTTTTTCCAGCGAATGGTATAAACAAGGTCGTCGCAATCCCATTTACAACCCCGATTTATTGGGATGCGGTGAAAGCGATATGCCTCATGTTGCTTACACTCCAAGTGATTGGGCAGAACAGTTGCAACAGTTTTTAAAAACGGTAGTGCAAAAACCTGTCGTTTTGGTCGCACAGGGTGCTTTATTTCCAGTTGCAATTGAATTAGTTCAAAAAGAACCAAATTTAATCGCCGGACTTGTATTAGCTGGTCCTCCAGCGTGGGCAGTTATTACGAAAAAAACACCAGAATGGCAAGATAAAGTGATTTGGAATCTGTTGGATTCGCCTTTTGGTAATACTTTTTATCGTTATGCCCGAGGTGAAAAGTTTTTGCGTGATTTCTCGACTAGCCAACTGTTTGACTCAGCCGATGCTGTTGATG
>NZ_QMEB01000102.1 GCF_012912135.1 Brasilonema bromeliae SPC951
AGGCATGTGGCGTCCCTGGGCTAAAGCCGCAGGGTTTTCATCTCACTCTTTATAACCTATATTGCACCATTCAAAAGTCCAGAATCACTCTGGACCCTAGACGCTTGACAACACTCACAATTATGCTGTGATTTTTACCTCACAGTTTATGAACTTGATTTCAGATTGACAATTGCTCTTTTAAGAGTGTCATAGGTGTAGGCATACTTTCTAAAATTCAGAGTGTCTGCAGGTGTGACAATATCATCAGGTGAGAAACTAGGTAGTAAAGAGAACAAATCTCCTGGAGTCCAATTCGCTGGAATGGACTCTCCTCCATCCCAAGGCCACAATCGGTCGTTGAGATTCTCTCCATAATGTCTACCTGTGGCAGGATAATAATTGCTACCCTTGTGCCCATTTTCCTGCCATTCGGCCCAAAGACGATCCACATTGGCATGAACCAGCCAAAATACGGGATCGTTGATAGCACTGGAAAGGTCAGCCATTGTACCTAGAGCCTCGGGACGACCTACAGCAGGGTCAAAAGTGGCTCCACCAACGAAGCTATGAAAATAGTTATGCTCAAAGACTCCTGGCGTTGGTTGTTGAGAGGAACTATCAAGTTTGATAAATCCTTCTAGAGCTAAGCGAAAAGTTTCATAGTCATTAATAGCAAGGATTTGCTCCACATCTTCTTTAGGAATAGGGTAACTATTTGTGGGAGGCACTTGCAAAAAGCGTAAGAGTGTGTCGCCAAATGGTTCTCCTGATGGCTTGATATGTAAGTTTGGGTTTAGAACCCATCCATTGGCTTTTGTAAAAGGACCAGACACAACAGGTCCTCCTTGAACTTCACCCAAACCCGGAATGCTGAGGTTGACTCCTTGACCATTTGGCCCCATAAAGTCATCTTGAAAGAGAACTGCCAACGCATTAGCGTCTGTCCAATCCCAATAAGGAAGCGTGACATTGGGGTTTACTGATTGCAAAGCTTTTTCAAATCGGTGTATAAACTCACGATGCCAGGGAAGGAATAAATCACTTTCATGGGCACCATCATGTCCAGCTGCTGGACCTTGTGCACTGTCGTACATTAAACCCATTGCCGCTACATGCACTGCAACAAACTGGTCGTAGATACTGATACTGCTACCTTCTGGAACTACGTGTTTTAATGTCCGCACAGCATCAACGAATGCTTGTTTCTCTTCTTGGGTAAGGTCAACAACGTTCTTTCTAATTCCATAAGTTTTCTTTGTGCTAATAAGAAATTTTCTGTTTGGAGGAGCAAGATCAGAGTTACTGCTATTGATTGAATTAATTGCATTATTGTGATAAGCTGCGTTCAGCTTGGTGTCTGAACTATCGCTGAGCACCTTATTTAATGTTTGCTTATGCTCACGATGCTCAACATTATGAGAAAGTGCTGGAGTTCCGAAAACAACTAAAACAGCAACTATACTAGCAATAATGACAGCTTTAATAGTTTTGTGGATTTTCATCATCTACGCTTGTTGTGGTTCCTAAAGATTTCAAGATTTTTTGAGGACTCTACTGAGAGCAATGATTACTTGGATTAGTTTGTATATAATTTGACAGTAAAAAGAATCACTCACAATAGAAAATCTTTAGGAAAATCCCTCTATTCTTTCGCAACCAGCGCAAAAGTCGTCATTTTTTGCAGTATTGCTGTGTTTCAACCTAGTTTGACCCGATCAACTGGATGACGACCGATGGGTAAATTTATCGTACCGCTTTCTGTTTTGGGTACACCGTAGATAATGCCGAGGTATTCTCGCCGTGCAGTTTTTGCTTTGAGTTGAGCTTGTATATGTTGATGGGCGTGTTCTGTTTTGGCTATTGCGATCGCGAAGCGGCTCCTCCGGAGCATCGCCCCTGTTGTATCCTTATCTAATCGATGGACAATTCCCGGACGTTGAACTCCCTCAATTCCTGGTAGGTTAGGGCAGTGAGCTAAAATAGCGTTGACTAAAGTCCCGTCTTGATGACCTGGTGCAGGATGGACAACTAACAAGAGCGCTTTTGTTGATGATAAGTAGAGAGTCGTCTTCGTAAAGAATGTCGAGAGGAATATTTTCTGCTTGGAGTTCTAGAGGTTCAGGTTCTGGTATTGTTATGGAAATGCGATCGCCTACTTTAAGCGCTGTTTTCTTTGATGTGCAAACATTGCCATTGAGTTGGACTAACCCTTGTTCTATGAGTTGCTGAATGCGCGATAAGCCGGAGGCTTGACGCTACGCGTATCGCGAGAAATTTGATAATTCTTGGGAGAGGTAGCGATCTAAGCGTTCACCCGAAACATTGGCTTCGCGATCGCCGTTTTGTTTGACTTCTAAATGATATTCGTTCACACTTGGTCTGGATTAATTCCTCGTTGTTGAAGTAAAGCACGGAGTGCTTGTAGTTCTGCTTCAGCTTGTTCTGCCCTAGTTTCAGCTTGTTTTGCCCTAGCTTCAGCTTGTTCTTGTTTTTGAGCCAGTTCTACATAATTCAGAAACCGCTGTCCATCAGGATGATAAATCTGCAGTTCGCCATCAGACAATTCAAAGCGTATGTTTAGACGGGGACTAACCCAACCTATCATTTGCTCAATTTCTGCTAATTCATTACCAGACCGTAGCCAGCCAGTCAACTCACCTGTGTCTGGATCATACAAGTAGTATTCTTCCACACCATAGCGCTCATAAAATTTGTATTTACTAATCATCTCTTTGGCGCTATTACTGGGGGAAAGGATTTCAAACACCACTTGTGGAGCAATATTGTCTTCTCGCCACTGTAGATAAGAACCTCGGTCTCCTTTTGGTCTGCCAAAGATAACCATAACATCAGGTGCTCTGCGAGTGAGGTTATCGCCCTCAACGGGATACCACAGTAAGTCTCCAGCAACGAACACATTGGGGTCATTGTCAAACAGCAGATCCAAGTTTTTTTTAATGAGTACAATCAATTCAAATTGCTTTGTATTCTCTGCCATTGGCTGTCCGTCGCTTTCGGGGTAAATGATACCTTTTTGCTTGAAAGATTTAGCTTGAGTAACCATTGCAATCAGTCCTATTTTTGCAAAGTGGCATTGTTCATTTTAACAATTATCAAAACTCCATAAACATCAAACCAAGAGCGACTTTATACCATTTCACCAGGATTGAGTAGGTCTGACTCCTGACTCAGGAATTGCTGCTGTATTCTACCTACTTCAGCTTTTATAAGTAGTAGAATGGGCGATCGCGCCACCACAGATCGCCGTCATTCTTTAACTTTTCACTGAAGGCTCAATCATTTTTATTGACTCCCGTCCGGAATTTTTCCCTTTGTAGCGATACCACCACATCACAAAGCCAGTGATAAATAAAATCAGCGGTGTAAGTCCAACAAATATATAGAGAATGCGGGTAGGTAAACCACCAAAAGTGCCATAGTGCATTGGTGAAAACGAGTTGAAAACTCGATCAGCTCGTGATGGCTGCAAGCCATTTTTTAGTAGCACCACTTTGCCTGTATACTGGTCGAGATAAACCTGAGAGTAACCATACTCGGATGCCTCTTGAGGCTGTTTTTTGCCCACTCTAAAAACTCCTTCTGGGGTTTGCGGTAGGCTGATGTAGGTAGTAACAGCACCTGGTAGAGCAGCATCAGCTTTTTTAAGAATTTCGCCTAGTCCCAAGGGTGACTTGCCGTGTATAGGTTGAGAAACTGGTGTGGGTGGGATGGGAGTGAAGGTTGCAGCGTGAATGACGGGTTGGGAAAAATCCCAAAAATTCCAGCACACGCCTGTGAAGGAAATCATGCCAAGGAAAACAGCTGCAATGATACCTGCCACTTTGTGAATATCAAAGTTAGTTCGCTTGGGATGTGCATTCCACTTGATCTTGAAGCCAAGAATCAGTTTGCGCCAACCGGGCCATAAAATAAATCCTGTAATGCTAAGAAGGAAAAGGAAAAACGCGGCAATTCCAACGATGACTTCGCCGATTTTGCCAGCAAGAAGTTCATAGTGGAGTTTGAAGGTGAACCCAATCAATGTACGCTCCCACTGACGAGAACCCATAATTACACCCGTGTAGGGATTGACAAATACTTGCGTCCGTTTTTCACCTGGGGCTTCCAGCCAGACGCGATAGGGGAGGTGGGCATCTGGAAGTGTGTTGATGCTTAATAGTTTCAGCTCAGGTTGGGAGGCGTAGGCGGTTTTGACGGTTTTTACTACGGACTCAATAGGGACGCGTTGTCCTTGAGGAATGACTTGCCCAAATTGTTGACTCACTAGGTATTGGTCGATTTCCCGCTGAAAGACTAGTAAGGTGCCAGTTAAGCCGATGATGATTAGCAGTAGTCCTACGATTAAGCCGAGATAGCGGTGTATGTAAAATGTAAAGTCGCGGATTTGTTTATAATTCATGGTGGATGCTCCTAAATTAAATGTCGTGTGATTGCAATCAAAACTCCCAAGAAATCGTTCCCTGCACAGTAAAAGGGGCACCAGGCTGAACCTCCGTGCGACCTTGTGTCCCTTCAAAGTACCGAATATTGGAGAGATTCTTGAAGTTGAGCGCAGCTCTGAAGTTTCCTGTTTCGTAGTAAACGGCAGCATCTACACGGGTGTAGCTAGGGACTTCAAAAGTGTTGGCTAAATCCCCAGCGCGATTGCCCAAAGGGCAGACGCAATCATGCGTATCGCCAATGTAAAAAATTCCCCCTCCAAAGCCCAATCCTTTCAACCCACCATTTTGTAGCGTGTACGTTGTCCACAAACTTGCAGTGTGCCTTGGCATATTATTGAGACGATTGTCTACAGAAAACGTGTTCTCTTTGGTGATAGTAGCGTCGGTGTAGGCGTAAGAAGCGATAATCTTCCAACCCGGGAGAATTTCGCCTGCAATGTCGAATTCAATGCCGCTTGAGCTTTGACCATCTGACTCCAAGCAGGAGTTGTTACTAACATCCAAACAGAACTTGTCAATAGCAGAGCTTTCAGCTTTTGCTCGATTCTCATCTTTGCTCCTTACAATCGGTAGTGTCGCCCAGCTTTGGAGTAGATAACTGTGCAGCTAATTGCAATTTATTGGCATAGCTAACAGACTTACTTGAGAAAACTCTACAGGAGGTAGCGAATCAATTGCAAATATTTGTCATAGTTTCGTAATGTTTTGTGTGCAGCAAGTGCTAACACTTTTGTGTGAGAGGTGAACTGAAAACAACTGCACAGACAAGCGTATGGATTATTTGTTGAGAAATCGCTCTGACCGTGATTTGTTACGCATGTTAGGGGCACAGCTGGCTCGTGCCCCTACGGTGGATACAACTGATGAATTGCTATATCTCAGGACTCATGACTTGGCACTATCTTGATAAGTGCTTTCAACAATTGGTGAATCTCTTCAACGCTATTGTAATGTACCAGCCCAATTCGCAAAAGTCCTCCGCTTGACTCAACTCCTAATTCTTTTGTAAGACCGAGTGCATAGAAGTTACCGTTCCAGGTAAAGATACCTTGCTCACCCAATGCTTTGGCAACAGCGTGAGGTGTTCGCCCAGCAAGTCGTATGCCAACAGTTGGTGTCCGCCAGTCAAAGCGGGTTGTATCAGTAATGCCATATAAAGTTATATCAGGAATTTGTTGCAATCCCGTGACCAATTTTTGGCACAAATCTCTTTCGTATTGCTTAATTGCTATCATCGCTGCGAGTAAGGCTTCTCGGCGGTTCTGAACACCCGGTAAGACTCGGTGACCTAGTTCAGCAAGATAGTTGATTGCTGCTACTAACCCCGCTAGCCCTTCGTAGTTCTGGGTTCCATTTTCCCAACGTGACGGAATTTCATCTGGGGCTGGTTGCACCTTATAAGGACGCAATCGAGCAAGATGCTCGCGCTTTGCATATAATATCCCAACATGCGGTCCAAAGAATTTATAAGCAGAGCAAGCGAGAAAGTCGCAGTCAAGGACACGTACGTCGATGGGAGCGTGAGCAACGTAGTGAACCGCATCCACAAAAACCATCGCCCCAACAGCATGAGCTAATTGCACAATTGTTGCAATATCGTTAATTGTGCCCACAGCGTTGGATGCATACCCTACCGCCACTAATCGCGTCCGTTCATTTATCTGCTGCTTGAGATGGTTTATGTCTAGGGTGCAGTCTTCTGGATTGATTTCGACCTCACGAATGACTACACCGCGTTCAGAAAGCGCAAACCAAGGTGAAACGTTAGCATAGTGGTCTAGCTTGGTGACAATGATTTCATCACCGCTTTGGAGTTCGCGAGCGATCGCCCTGAGTGAGTCTCCCGTATGGGCGATCGCCCGACTCAAGCTATAAGTCAGCGTAGTCATATTGGCACCAAAGACCACTTCGTCAGAACTGCAGCCCAATAAATCAGCCATAGCTGTACGAGCTGAAGTTATGAGCGCATCTGTGCGCTGACTTGTGGCAAAAGCCCCGTGTGCATTGGCGTTTGAGGTGACTAGGTATTGGGCGATCGCATCTATAACTGACTTTGGTACCTGAGTCCCACCAGGTCCATCAAAAAAAATCACAGGTTGACCATTAATTTCTTGTGAAAGTGCTGGAAACTGATTGCGTATCCATCCTAAGTCAAGGTCAACCATAAAAAACTCCTTTATTTGTGATTTTACTTTCCTGTTGATTGAGATCTTGCACCTTACCGGTGAGTACGCCTTGAACTTAAGTACCCTGCGGGAAGCCCTCCGGGTTCGGGGGTAACTCCTTCGGAGACGCTGCGCGTTCGCCCTTGGCGTGCGCTTGCGCTTACGCAATCGACGGGAACCGCCAAGACTGCGACCCCCTCACCGCCTCCGGCGTCTACAAGGCTAATAGATTAAGTCCGTTAAAACGGACTGGGTAAATCTTTTAGTCCGTTTTAACGGACTTGAACTTTGAGCCAAGAAATTTATTTCTTGGCGGACAAAAAAGCAGATCCAAGATCTCAGTTAAGTCAGTTCAAGCTCTGGATGCTGAATTTGGTTTTTTACTTATCGTTTGGCGAACCCAATCCTGGACAAGTCAACACAAACACATCTCTCACCCCACCTATCTTAGAGATTGCATTGATAACAGATGTAAAATGAAAAAATTCCCCGTCGCCAAAGACTAACATTTCTCCGGGGTTGAGAATTTTGTTCAAAACTGGGCTGTCATTCTTAGATTTGTATAAATGAGTTTCTCCCCCTTCAATTCTTTCTCTGTTCACAGAAAATATACCAATTACATCTACTCCATCTCTATGGATTCCTTCAGGAGCAGGTTTGCCAATTTGCTCTGGGGAAGCGGTGGTTCTAATTTGATGAACTGCAATTTCTTTAAAAGTTGAGCAGAGTTCACAAAACTCGAAAAATTCTAAAATCATTCTTTGAAAATCTGCCAATTTTATCAGTTCATCATCTAGTTCTGCATACTCCCTGACGACATCACCCAACAAAGGATTATATTGTTTGGGTTGATATAAAGGACGATGTGGCAGCTTGATTATACTCCTGCCAGAAATTTGAAAATGAGATAAACGCCGGAAACGATAATTGCCTGCTAAGTATGGATCTGCAGGAAGGTTGCTAAAGAATGGCTTGAGCTTATCTACATTTATAGAAGAGATATTTTCTATAGCGTAGCTGGTAAGACAGTTAAAGTCTTTTCTTTGTAATTCCAACATTTTCCTATTCTCCTCAGATTGACCATTACTAGCCAAATGGACACATGACCAAATTTGGGTTGGCTATATTGTCAAACCCAATATGAAAAATTTCAGTCAATTTATACACTCTTCAGCTGTCAATAAAAAACTTCCACACGAAAAGCATCCTTGAGCATAGCTCAATTTTTCATGACAGCTACGAGGCTCAAATTATTGATCATCATCAGGCAAAGTTAATTTTTTGTTTTTTGAGACCCGATAATTTTTAGATTTTTTAACCTAGTTATTTGTCGTTTTATTTAGATTTTGGTGCTTTTGTCTTACACCTTATTTCTTTAATTATAAGCAAGGAAAAACTGACCTGCAATATTGTATCAATATTGTATTGATTTAGTACCTGTACTGCTGTAACAGGAAGTTGTGTTCAAAAATCCAAGACGGGAGCCACTGCGTTGGTGAGCGCGAGTGCTCCTCCGTAAGGGCAAAGCCCGCGCTAGGAGTACCACAATTTTTCGGATTTCTCTGACAAACTTCGCTTGCTTGCAAGCACTTGGAAGTACTACAAAATCTCAAACTCTAAACTGTGACTGTTAAGAAAATTGTGAGTGAAATGGTCTACCACATTCGTATCACTCAATTCCAAATTATAAAAATCCACAACTTCATGCTCAAAATACGGTCCAGCGTGCCAAGTTCCTACCTCTAATTTGATAAAGCAATTTCCTGGAATGCGGAAAGCTGCGATATCTTCTAGAGATGGTTGATCAATATTATTGTTAGGAGGACAAACCGCAATGAACCAGTCCTTCCCTTCCAACGAACCCAAACACTGAGTACATTGCACATGGCGAGTGATGGTGTGAAATCTGCGCCCTCTGCGGTGCAGTCTCATAATGTAAAAGCGGGGAGTACCTTTATCAAGTACTAATCTCGCATCTTCTGCATCAAAGGATTTGCCATGTTCACTGGGAAAAATCACTTGTCCGTATCGACGAAAATTTTCCGGCGTTACCCATTGGGCTTGTAGTTGTTGCACGGTCTTTGATGTCGTCATATCCAATCCGCTTGTACCCTGATTATTTTAACTCTGTTCCCTCTCCAGTTAAGAGAGGGCAAGGGAGAGGTTTCTATAAATGGCTTACTCCAATTTCAGCAGTTTCTTGGGAATGAGTGACTTAGGAATAATAGAAGCTTGTTTCTCTAAATCTGAAGGTTGTGTGTACAACCAAGCCCAAGCAATTAAAACCGCCTGAAAAGGAAGTCTGATCACATGTACCCAAGGTGAATTGGGTATATTGTCAATCGGAATCAGATTAACCGCCATGTTGATATTTGCCGGAAAAACAGCAATAAAAAGAGCAATAAGCCCCCAAGCCGTAGCTTGACTGACAGGCGGAACTAATAACCCAATACCGCCCAAGATTTCATAAAAGCCACTGAGATAAACAATTTCCAGAGGGTAGGGGAGTTGCGGCGGCACAATTCTGACATACTGGTCAGCAGATGTAAAGTGTGTTATCCCAGCGATCAGCATAGATACCGCAAGGATGACACGAAAAGTTTCTTTGAGATTATATTTCATCTGTTTCCGTAGTTGCGTTCATACCTTCAGTTTGTTTACCAAATCTCACTCCGTCGTCAGCCATGAGTGGGAATTAGGGAGTGGAAAAATGAGGGCACAAGGGGACAATGAACCAATAGTGATCCAGTCTTAAGCAGTCTTGATCAGTTCTAGAACCAAAAATTCTTAGCAGATAATTTTCATGTTATTGCTTTTTGCTCATTATTTGTTACAATTATTTATATAAATTTACAAAAAGACAAAACCATGCGTTACACCGCTGATGACAGAGGCATTCTTAACAACTACGCGGTTGAATCTGCTATTTATTTGGCAGAGTATCCAACCCTTGAACAACAGAAGCGCTAAGCTTTTGGTGGAGTGCTGGCGATTTTGCTAGTTTTCGCGCTTAATTGTTAATGACCTTTGCTATCAGCTAAACTGCTCAACCCTTAGGTTTTATGGTTGCTCAGTTGTGTCACACATCACTTGTCTGTCAGTAATAAGAAATTCCGGGGTTTGAGCCTCAACTTTACATGATCATGGATACTGATGAACTTCTTATACGCTATGCCGCAGGTAACAGAGATTTTTTGCAGGTGAACTTGCAGCAAGCCAACCTCAGCGAATTCGCTTTAGCAGGAATCAACTTGAGTCGCTCAGACTTGACTGGGGCAAATCTATCAGGCGCTTCTCTACGTGGAGCCAATTTGAGTGAAGCTGTTGTTGCGGAAGCAACCCTGTGGAGAGCCAATCTCACTGAAGCTGTCCTGATTTGGGCAAATTTCAGTAAAGCTTGTTTAATCCGGGCAACCCTGACTCAAGTGGATTTACACAAGGCTGTCCTAACAAAGGCAGACTTGCGCTTAGCCAATCTGCGCTACGCTGACCTCAGCTATACAAATTTGGAGGGTGCGGATCTGCGCTATGCTGACCTCACTGGTGCTAACTTAGCGGGTGCGAATTTGAGCAAGGCAAACTTGACAGGTGCAAACTTGAGTCAGGCAGATTTGTATAACGCCAACTTCACTAAAGCCATTTTGTCAAGAACCAACCTGCGCTACGCTGACCTTAGCAGCATCAACCTGGATGGGGTTGATCTGCGTGATGCACAGGTGAGTGGTACTTCTTTACAACCATTAGTAAATACTCATCAGTAAACAGTGATAACTGAACAACTGATAACTCTGATTATGGAAGATTGTGTTTGGAGGAGTGAACTGTTTCTAACCCTGTTTACAGCTCCTCAATTTCAACTGGAAATTAGCTGAAAAGGGGAATTGACAGCTTATCGGTCTTCTATGAAGGGAGAAACTTGGTCGTTGGCAAATCATCCGCTGTTTCAAGCTGCTTTGACTGGTGATCGAGCGATCGCCATCGCCGACACCACACAAGACTTAGGCATACAAACAGATCCCGATTTAAGTGCTCAATTCCAACGCGCTTCAATTCGGTCGTGCCTCTTGGTGCCAATTCGCTATCATCAAACTTGGTTAGGAATATTAGAATTGCATCACTGTGGTGACTCTGCTTATGTTTGGAGTGACTCTGAGCGAGTGTTGGTAGAGGCGATCGCCACCCAAGTAGCAGCCGCCTTAATCCAAGCTCAAGCTTACACCAACTTGGAAACCCTTAACCAGCAACTGGCAGCTTTAGAGCGTACACAAAGCAACCTGATTGCGATTGTAGGACATGAATTGCGGACTCCTCTATCTACTATCCAAGTTTGTTTAGAGAGTTTAGCCAGTGAACCTGAAATGCCATTAGAGTTTCAGCGCTCAATGCTGGAAACAGCATTAGGTGATTCCGAACGGATGCGTTCATTTTTGTTAAACAAATAGATTCAAGTTTTGTATCTCATATAGCGCTTCTCGTTTGGATCAAATACACAACGATATGTAGAACTTTCGGATGCAACGTCTCTACCGTATTGCACGCAATTGAAAACCGCTATAAATCATCAGTCGGTTTTTGCAATAGTTCTGAAGACAGTACATAGCACAATTGATGAACCTTTTATATATAAAAGTCTGTTAAATGACTCTACCAAAAAAGAATAATCTTATATCATGTTAAAAAACTTTACATTAGTTAACTTTTTTGTTACATTAATTTACGTTAGAGAGAAATCTATGTGAAGAAAGTTTTCGTGAATACACACAGCTACGTCATTAATGACTAAGGTGGGCATCACTGCTTTCCTCTCATTAACTGATGTACTTGTAAGAAAACTCACGGGCTAGCTTCACCTTTGGGTAAGGCAGTTGCGCGACTGTCCCAAAACCCTAGCTGAGCACTGCTCACCATAAGACAGAAAAATTCAATGTTCACAAGCGCCAAGATTGGAGTTGTATCGCTCTAGAAGAAAGCTGGATTCTAACTGAACACAGCTTAATAGGGACTACTGCAAGTCTGTCTTAGCTTAATATCCGAAAAAGCAAATTTTGAGTAATTAAATACAAATAGACCTGGAGATTCTGACGATGGTTTATTCTATCGAGTCCGCTCAAAGCATCTTTTCTAGCACTCAAGTTCCTAGTCCGATTCCAGCCACGATAGCACTGTTCGAGCAACTTAACGTTGACGATAAACTGGCATTACTCTGGTTTGCCTACACTGAAATGGGTCGTTCCATCACTCCTGCGGCTGTAGGAGCAGCACGCCTACAGTTTGCGGAAGGTTTACTAAACCAAATTAAGCAGATGTCTCAAGCAGATCAATTGCAAGTCATGCGCGATCTTGCTAACCGTGCTGACACTCCCATTAGTCGTTCCTATGCAAACTTCAGTGTCAACACTAAACTGGCTTTCTGGTATGAGTTAGGAGAGTTCATGAAACAGGGCATTGTTGCTCCTGTTCCCTCTGGCTATGAAATGTCTAGAGGTGTCCAAATCGTGCTAGACGCAATCAAGCAACTCGATGCCGGTCAGCAAATCACAGTACTTCGTAATACTGTGGTAGACATGGGATTCGGGGATGTTGTTGTTTCTAGTAGTCCCCAAGTAGATGCTGAACCCCTGTTTCCACGTACCGAGCCAGCTCCTACTAAAATTACTGTTAAGGGCATCACAGAGCCTACTGTATTAAGTTACATAGAAGCTCTGAACAAAGATGACTTTGACGCTGCTATTGCTCTATTTACTCCCGACGGTGCCCTGCAACCACCATTCCAGAAACCGATTGTTGGTTATGAGGCGATCAAGAGATATATGCGTGCAGAAGCACAGGGACTCAATATCCTGCCGCAGGAAGGTATATCCGAAGAGCTACAAAATGGCTCTAAGCAAGTTAAAGTCACAGGTATAGTACAAACTCCTTGGTTTGGTGTCAACGTTGGTATGAATATCAGTTGGCGCTTCTTACTCAATTCCGAAGGCAAAATTTTCTTCGTGGCAATTGATATGTTGGCATCTCCCGCAGAGCTGCTAAACCTGCGTGTAAGATAGAACGCTTCATCAATTCGTACAGTGCCGTGTAGAGACGTTGCATGCGTAGAGACGTTGCATGCAACGTCTCTACATTGGCTCACCAAGCGTATTGAGATCTAAGATTCTCATCTAATTACAGCAGTTGCCAGGTAGATTAGGACATGAACTAATGAGAAAATACGGACGCCACCAGACCATCAAGCCCGTTAAGAGTTCGCTGTTCCCTGCTATAATTTGTGTAAAATTTAAGATTTTCTTTAGATTTTAGATGTCAGGTGGGCATTGCAATGCCAGCCCTACACCATTCGTGTATTTGACTCAAATGAGAAGCGCTATATACGATTAGATTGTCATCTAATTAATTTATGTAAAATTTAAGATTTACTTTAGATTTTAGGTTTAAGATTGTTTTTAGATTCTTGATAACACTAATGTGTTTGACTAAGAACGAGTCTTTAGAAAGGAGGTTTATCCGATGGACTCTTCAACGTTACGTCATCTATGGTCTGTGATTGAAGAAACCCAGACCAGTATTCTTCTAAACTTCAGTGATACCGAACTAGTCAAGCAGTTAATTAGACTGCTTGAAAACAGAAAACTACTTAACGACGAAGAAATCAGTATTGTGAGTGCTTATATTCGTTCCAGAATCCCACTCATCCGCGACCTCGCTTTTGCGCGTTCACCAATAAATGGACAATGGGTTATGAGCATGGCTGGCTGAAAACCTCTTATGTTAGGTCAAAGCCCTTCGCAGTCGCTGTTCTAAAGAAATCAAATCTACCCCAAGACTTTGCAATACCCGAATTGCGACTCCCCCTCCTTCATGGAGAATGCCTAATAGCAAATGCTCAGTACCAACGTAGTTAACATTAAGACATCGGGCGTCCTCTACCGCTAGTTCTAACACCTGTTTAGCTCTGGGAGTGAAGGGAATATCTATAGCTGTATCACCTTTCCCTCTGCCGATAATTTTTTCGACTTCAATCTGTGCATTTTCCAAATTCACCCCCACAGAATTAAGAAACTGCCAGCCTATACCACTCCCTTCACCAAGAAGTCCCAGTAAGATTTGTTCTGTCCCAACAAAATTATGCCCCAAACGGCGCGATTCACCCTGAGCCAAATTAATCGCGTTAACTGCCTTTTGGGTAAACCTTTCAAAACCTTTGAGATGAAATCTGTCAGAAAAAGACCCTGACAGTTTGTGAAAAATAGACTCAAAAAATTTTTCAAACATAAACCCCTCCTGAATAGGTGTCTTGTTAGTGCGTTCAAGGGTGTGTTCGTTGGAGACGCGATGCTCCGTTCGCCGAAGGCCTGGCGTAGCCATAGGAGCCGCTGAGCGATCGCCTTCACCTCTCCTTCTGTCCGTCGTCAAAAAAGTAAGCAAATCCTCCATCGTCTCAGCATTTGCTGAGTACCACAGAAATTGCTTATCTTTGCGGCTCTTCACTAACTCTTCGTTCCGCAGCTTTTCCAAATGGTGCGACAGGGTTGAGTTCGGGATTTTGAGCTTTTCCTGAATCTCACCCACTGTCATCCCTTCTGGATAAGCCGCAAACAGCAGCCGCATTATTTCAAGTCGTGGTTCCGACCCGAGTGCAGCAAACATATCTGCATATCGAGCCGTTTCTTGATTTACCATATTTCTAGAATAATCGAAATATAGAAGATGTCAATATTAATATTTAGTCATGACCCGTGAGTCATGAGTTAGCAATTGTCTGCTTGTCCCTTATTCCTATGCCTTACCACTCCCGATCAAATACAGCAGCGCCATACGAACAGCAACACCACTAGTTACTTGAGCTTGAATGAGGCTAAATTCCGGGTCATCCATTAACTCTGAGCTAATTTCGACACCACGGTTCACTGGGCCAGGGTGCAAAAGCTTGACATTTGGCTTGCACAGTTGCAGCCTTGAGTGTGTCATACCAAACATCTGGTGATATTCTCGCAAAGAAGGCAATAAATGAGCAGTCATTCGTTCTTTTTGCAAGCGTAAAGTCATCACAAAATCTGCATCTTGCAAAGCTGGTTCTAACTCCCAGTGGAGAAACACTTTACCTGGTGTATTTTCACAGTAATCTGCAAATAATTTAGGTAAGAGGGTGGGTGGTGCTGCTAAATGCACATCAGCACCACTTGCTGTCAGACTCCAAATATTTGAGCGTGCTACCCGCGAATGGAGAATATCCCCAACAATCGCAATCTTTTTTTCTTTCAAAAGCTCGACTCGGGGTAGATCTGGATCAAGGAGACTACAAATAGTAAATAAGTCCAACAGACCTTGGGAAGGATGTTCGTGTTGACCATCACCAGCATTGAGGACGCTGACTCGTACACCGAGTCGATCCATTTCTTGGGCGATCGCATCAGGAACTCCAGCCTCCCGATGGCGAATCACCATTATATCAGTTCCCATTGCCAAGTAAGTTTTCGCCGTATCAAGAATAGTTTCTCCTTTTGTCATTGAAGAAGTTCCTGAGGCAAAATTCAGTGTATCTGCCGATAGCCGCTTAGCAGCGAGTTCAAAACTGCTGCGAGTGCGAGTCGATGGCTCAAAAAATAAATTCGCCACAACCTGTCCCTGCAAAGTTGGGACTTTCTTCGTCCGCCGAGATAGAACCTCTTGAAAACTAGCAGCCGTTTGCAAAACGGTATCGTACTCATCAGTGGTGAAGTCAGCGAGGGAAAGAATGTGGTGACGACTCCAGGTGTTATTAGACATAAATAGCGAGGATATTTGGCTTAAAGACACGTCTACAGCGCACTCCAGGGGGAAGCTTCGATGCACACTGATAGCGCCTTTGGAGTTTGGGTAAAACCCGTGTAAAAATTAGGCAACATATTGTTTCAGTGGCGCTTATTATATCGCATTTTTACAGTTTTTTAATTTATATTTCAGAGAAAATCATCATACACCTTGCGGGAATTTGGAAACCATGCTTGGCGTTGCAAAACGAAGGGGAACCTGCAAAGGCGCACTGCCTCCTGAATACGCTTGCCCCATTTTCTTACGTGTTACACCTGAATTTAGCTGACCCAAAAGAAGCAAATCCGAGAACTGAATAAGTCTGAATTTCTGCTTGTGCAGGAGTTGTGCCGTTTCGCTAAGAACCTTTACAACATAGGGCAACAGCCTCGTTCAAAGCAACTTCTTAGAACTTTCATGACAGTCTCCCCAGAGAGTGTCATAAGCTAATGTAACGAATAGTGACAAAACTTACAACAGACGAAACAGGTCAGGAACTCTGCCCAGTCTTATAGGTACATTATGAAACAGTGTTTTCCAGACAAATGAGCCATGCTACTTGATGATCTGCGGCTGAGTGAACCAGCAATAGAGACGGCGGTAGACTATAAACCACTGACTGTCACACCAGAAACATTGCTGGTAGATGTCATTACTTTAATGAACCAAAAGCGAATTCACAGTTGCTCATTATCTCGTGTTAATTCACCGTTAAATGGATTGACCGTACATCCGACAGGCTCTAGCTGTGTTTTGGTGATAAAGAATACTAAAGTATTGGGTATTTTTACAGAAAGAGATATTGTACGGCTAACCGCAGATGAAGTTGACTTTAGAAAGGTCACAATAGCGCAAGTGATGACGCAACCAGTGATGACATTGGAGCAAGCGACTTTTCAGGATGTTTTTGCGGCTTTATTTTTATTTCGGCGGTATCGTATTCGCCATCTGCCTATAGTAGGACAAAAGGGCGAACTTATTGGTGTTATTTCCCACGAGAGTATTCGTAGGATTTTACGCCCTGTTCATCTCCTGAAGTTCATGCGTGTGGCAGATGTGATGACAACCCAAGTCATTCGTGCTTCCATGAGTGCTTCGGTATTAACTTTAGCTCAGGTGATGGCAGAGTTTCGGATTAGCTGTGTCGTCATAACCGAGGATCAACCACCGTTAGATTTGGGACAATTTGTTCACATTCCCATCGGAATTGTCACCGAGGAGGACATTGTACAATTTCAGGCAATGGAAGTGAATCTATCTGAAGTTCTAGCGCAAACTGTGATGAGTACACAGCTATTTGTGCTCAATCCTGAGGATTCTTTATGGACTGCTCTTGTGGAAATGCAACGGCAACAGACGCGAAGATTGGTGGTATCTTGGGATCGAGGAATAGGATTAGGCATTGTTACTCAAACTAGCTTACTGCGAGTCCTTGATCCCGTACAAATGTATGGAGTCATCCAAACTTTGCAACAGACAGTTAAGTAGCGTCTACGCTTTTCCACGATGCCTTTGCTTGGCTTTTTGACGCGCTAGTAGTCGTTTTTCTTCTTTTTCTTCTTCCCTCACCGCTTTAGAAATCTCGTTTCTCTCACGTTTCAAATTTTCAAACTCTAATTTGAGCACTTGCTGTGCTTTTGTGGAGATACCTCTTCGCCTTTATATTTTTTGTACACAAAAATCGTTTCAGCTGCTATATTTTTTAATTAGCCCTCTTCAGGTTTGCTTCTACCAAAACTGACAGCAGAATTCTCATCTGCTGAGCATGTGAACAAATCTTTGCGAGGACAGTATTGATGGAATCAAACAACGCGACATTCGAGCAGCAAGTTTTTGAACTAACTAACCAAGAACGAGCTAAGAATAATCTTCCACCTCTGAAAGCAAATGCTGAACTGAACTATGCTGCTGACAAATATGCTCAAGAGATGTCACAACGTGGTATTTTGAGTCATACATCACCAGATGGGTCTCAAGCGTGGGATCGAGCGAAGGTTGTTGGGTATTCAGCTCAAATGATGGCAGAGAACATCGCAGCAGGGCAAACAACACCTCAACAGGTTGTTCAAGATTGGATGAACAGTCCTGGACACCGAGCTAATATCCTCAAGCCCGAATATACTGAGATTGGCACTGGTTTTTCTAACAACTATTGGGTTCAGGACTTTGGTAGTGGTGATACAAATCCCATGAGCTACATACCAAACTCTACATCTAACTCAACGATCGCATCTACCTCAACCCCTACCCCGCAATCTGCCTCCATGCCTACAGCTACATTGGACAGTGTTTTTCCTTCAAACTCTGTTCTAGCTTCTGTTCCAGCATCTACCCCTGTTGCTGAACCTACAGTTGAAGCTGCTTCTAACACTGATACAGGATCTGGTAGCGGCAAAGTCATAGACAACCCAGTTAATGACTCGCTACTCTTGGGTGGTTTCAACAACAATACGCCCGACTACGCTTCTGGACATGATACTTTTATGCTTGGTCAGGTTGAAAACTTTGATTGGATTGGCAATCTTCAGTTTAGCCAAGGTATTCCTATTATAGAAAATAGCAGAATCCTTGAGATATTACCAGGGTCTGAAATAAATAACAACATCCCCATTGGGGATAGGAATATAGAGACTTTAATTGCACAAGGACAAAACACTTTCTCCTAGAGATTGTGTAAGTTACACTCCTACACTGTAATGGAGGGTGAGTGTAGGAGTGTAAATAAAAGGATCTTTGATTAATCGTCAATGGGATATACCCATTTTGGAGGTTCCATGAGTTTTTTTAGTCGCGCTGCTTCAGCTATTTCATGCATTTTTTCTATAGAAGTCTCTTGAATAAACTTTGATGCAGCCTCTATGTGCGATTTTTCATCGTCCGCGCTGTTGTTGGTTTTAGTTTCTGGATTATTTAGTTTATCTTCTTGCATGCAAACCTCCTGATGGGTTATTTTGAAAATAAGGGATTGGTGATAGGAAAAATTATCTATAGTCTATTCGCTATGGATTTAAAATAATAGTCAAATCTAAAACAAAACCAGGTAAAACTTCTTCACCGGAAAGTTGAGGAGGGTTATCAAAAGGGAAATTCAAAACTTCTACATCTTGTTCTGGTCGATAAATTTCTACCAAAGGCGTTTGCGGATCAATTAACCAACCTAAACTCGCTCCATTCTCTTGATATTCCCGCATTTTGGTGCGTAATTTATCTAAAGCATCACTTTCTGAACGTAGTTCAATTACAAAATCAGGACAAATAGGTGGAAAACGTCGTTTTTCATCTTTTGTTAAAGCTTCCCAACGTTCTAACTTCACCCAAGAAGCATCAGGACAGCGATAAGCACCACTGGGTAATTTAAACTCAGTGGAAGAGTCAAAGACTTTTCCTAACTTGGTTTGACGGTTCCATAAACCGACTTGCATGTTAATGTCTGAATTTCTAATTCCGCTTTCTCCGCCTGTTGGAGGGATAATGATTAATTCTCCAGTCTGGGTAAGTTCTAATTGCCAAGGTTCGTTAGCAATGCAAAGTTGATAAAATTGCTCATCGGTTAAACCTACGGCTGGAGATACGTTTAAGGTGAGGATTTCCATCATGGTTTTTTACGGAAGGGGTTAATTCTATTATCAAACAAAGACTGAAGCCAAAAAGGAAAAAAGATCACAAACATAAGTCTGTTGAGTCCAAGAAATTAAAGTCGCTAAAAGCAAAGGTAAAAAGTCTACAACAAATGGTAGAAGCATCTGCCACAGAAATTATGTAAAACTAAAATCACGCTACAGATGTAAATTGAGAAAGTCAGATTTCATCTGGGTTACTTAATTACGAATTACGAATTACGAATGACTATGAATTGGAGTGCTGCATTACCAACATTTTTTATTACCTTAAGAGAAGGCGTCGAAGCTGCTTTAGTTGTCGGAATCGTCTTCGCCTGTTTACAGCAAGCTGAACAACAAAGATTGCATCGTTGGGTATACTTAGGTGTTATCAGCGGCACTTTAGCTAGTTTTGTTGTCGGTTTACTACTAAATCTGGGAATCCAAGGTTTGCAGACATCTGATTTGCTGTATGCACCTGTCTTCAAGCAACTTTTCGAGGTGGGACTGGGCGTTATTGCGATCGCCATGCTCAGTTGGATGCTAATCTGGATGACACGACAAGCACGATTTCTTAAAGCGGAAATCGAAGGCTCAGTTAAAAGTGCTTTAGTTGAAGACAACCGTGCAGCTTGGGCAATTTTCAGCTTAATTTTTATTGCCGTATTTCGGGAAGGTTTAGAAACGGCTTTGTTTATCGTCGCTAAGTTTCAAGAAGGTTGGACACCCGTACTTGGGGCAATAGGAGGACTAAGTATGGCTGTTTTAATCGGGATGCTACTGTTTAAGTGGAGTATCCGCATTAACTTGAGCAAATTTTTCCAGGTGATGGGCGTGTTCCTGCTGCTGATTGTCTCTGGATTAGTGATTTCTGCACTCCGCCATCTTGATGCGGCGGCGATTGCTTTGAGTCAAATCAATTCCTCAGTTGCTGATGCTTGCGGACAAGGAAATACTTCTTGTCTTTTAGGTCCCCAAGTTTGGGATCTCTCAGGTATTTTACCTGATCGACAGTTTCCTGGAATTCTGCTGAAAACTTTATTTGGCTATACGCAAAAACTCTATTTCGTTCAGGCTGTAGGATATCTCCTGTTTTGGGTGGTTGTGGGTAGCCTCTATTTCCGCAGTCTTAGCCAACCCACACAATTAAAGCCAGCAACCAAACTCAATTAGGACTTATTTATATCATGTCCGTGGGAAAACCTCACCCTGCCCTATCGGGCATCCCTCTCCTTATAAAGGAGAGGGAAAGATTTTAGCGCAGCGAAAAGCGAGGGTGAGGTTTTGAGCGAGCCGGTGTGTACACCGTTAAAACCTCACCCTGCCCTGTCGGGCATCCCTCTCCTTATAA
>NZ_QMEB01000103.1 GCF_012912135.1 Brasilonema bromeliae SPC951
AAATCTTTCCCTCTCCTTAATAAGGAGAGGGATGCCCGACAGGGCAGGGTGAGGTAGAAATCATGAATGCAACGCGCGTATCCGTTTGGCTAACTTTTTCCGTAATCTCAACCTCCGCCAATGTAATGTATATTTGTTTGTGCCTACAATCTTCAATAACCAAGGTTCAGCATGACTCAACTTTCTACCGCCGAAATCGAGCAATATCGCGAAGTTTTGCCAAATGATGCATCTTTCCAGTCAGCACTCACTCAGATCGAACAACACAACGGCGACATTGACTCTTATTTAGATGAGATTTTGTTAGATAAATTCGGTGCGACGAGAGACTATCAAAAATCTCTGCGGGAAGTGACACTCAAGCGGTTGCGCAAAGAACTCTGCGGCGCTGATGATAGTTTCCGTACCAAAGTGCAGGAATACAAAAGAAATCCAGCAAGTGCGCCGTTACTCACAGGGTTGATTGTCTCATTGCTAGCTATGACTGGAGTGCCACTCGATCCGACTATTGCTACTGTTATTGTGTTGTACATTGTCCATGTCGGCATCGATATTTTTTGTGAGTATACCGAACCAGATGCTGATGCTTTGGGAAACCAACCACCAAAAAACTAATCCTGAAGCACCTTATAAGTGGTTACGCACAATTATTTATGTCATTGCAAGCGAAATGAAATGTAGCGAAGCAATCTCAAGCCCTTGCGATTGCTACCCTATGGCTGACGCCACGCCTTACGGCTATCGGGAAGCCGCTAGCCCCTAAGGGGGCGCTGCGCAAACGCGTCTACATTCCGCTTCGCTTCATTCGCAATGACATATAGGAATCATATTTGATTTTTCTCGTTCCCTGGTTCAACCAGGGAATGCCTACGATGAGGCTCTGCCTCATCAAACATCAGTACAATTATTGAATTTTGACTAGATCTGTGAGTGGAGGCAGCAGCCCGACTTGATTACATTCCCATGCCGAGCATGGGAACGAGAAATCTGAAATCGCATCATCAAGCCTGATTTCTAACTACTCTGGTAATCTCTCTAAATCCTCCCGTACTACCTCAGCGCTAGATTCATTCTTATACTCAACATATATCTCTAAAGCTTTTTGCAAATTAGCTCTCGCCTCCGGGTAGTTTTCCTCTGCTTGTGCAAGCAATCCTAAACAGTAGTAGGTGCTCGCACAAGAGTAGCGCTCGCCAAAATCGATAAAAATTTGCAAAGCTAGTTCGTAATTGCGCCTTGCTTCTGAAAATTCTCGCCAAATTTGGGCTACCCATCCCAACTGGTGGTAGGTGCGAGCACAAGAGTAGCGATCGCCAAATTCGATTGTGATTTGCAAAGCTTGTCGGTAATTGCGCCTTGCCTCATCAAATTCTCGCAAATCTTGGGCTACCATTCCCAAGTTGTGGTAGGTGCTTGCACAAGAATAGCGATCGCCAAAATCGATTTTGATTTGCAAAGCTAGTTCGTAATTGCGCCTTGCTTCTGAAAATTCTCGCAAATCTTGGGCTACCCTTCCCAACTCGTGGTAGGTGCTAGCTTTCCAACGTTGTTTTTGTCTTTCTTCTTCACTGCCAAGTGCATCATAAAATTCCAAAGTCTTTTCGTAAGACTTTCTTGCTTGTTGGTACTGCTTCGTTTCCAGTTGACATGTGCCCAGTCTGTGAATTGCAAATGGTATCTGATAACCTAATTCACCCTCGATAAATACTTGTGGATACTTTTGTAAACGTTGACAAACCATTTCTGCTAACTTCAGGTTACTTTGGTTATCGTTAATAAACTCAAAGTATTTGTTTAAACAGAAATATATACTGATATTCTCTTGCTTATCCAAACAGATTTGCAGCGCATTGTAGAGATTTTCATACTCCAAGCGGCAGAAGTCTATACCCAATTGCCTCTCTTGCGCTTCCTTGGATTCCATCAACTGATTGTAAAAATTTGCTCCTCCCTCATAGTGATTTTTAAATCCTGATTGCAAAGCTTCACGAGTTTCCTCATCAAGAGTCTCCAGCTTCGTTTTCAAAAAGTAGGGGAATACAGGTTGAATTGCCAGAAACGGTAAATCCTCCTCCCCCCCTCTCCTTGTAGGAGAGGGGCTGGGGGTGAGGTTCATCGGTGAAAGCAAACCCCAGTTAATTGCTTCTTGAATCGCCTCATCAAATTTCTCAAAATGATAATCTTTGAATGGTTCCTGTGTTTGCAATTTCTTGATATAGTTTGGAATATCCCTACGGTTGATAAACCCACTAAAAGGAGCCAAGCACAACAGCAGTTTTTGCGCTTCTGGTGAAAGATTGCTGTGGGAATATTCCACACATTTGAGAATACTTTTCGTCTTCTCCTCATTTCCCGTATCCAACTTCACATCAGCCGACTGCAACGCCGAAAGAATCTCCTTGGGCGATTGGTTTTTCAAATTCGCCAGCACGACTTCCATCGCCAAAGGATACCCCGCCAACAGTTGCATCAACTTCTGAAAATCTTCGTCTTGGCGAATAGCGAGAATGCGCTTTGCTGTGACATGGCTTTGGAGAATTGCCTGTGCTAAGTCAGAACGTGCTTCTTTGTCTAGCCCTTGCAATTCATAAATATTGTTTTTAAAAGTCGTTGCTTGCAACCAATCTTCACGACTGCGGGAACCCAGTATCACTCGCGTTCTTCCGCCTACCAAGCGCGTCAAAAAATCTTTGATTTGGTTACGTTCTGTTTCTGGGAGAGTATTTTGAATCGCCAGCGGTTGCCCAGTCACGGATTCCAAATTATCTAGAATCAAAATATAAGATTCAGCGCGGAGTTTTGCTACCAATTTTGGCACTTGCACCGTCTGGTTCATCGTTTGAAAGTTGGCTAACTCATTACGTTTATACACTCGCGTACCAATTTCAAACAAAATTTGTGTTAATGTCCATGCTTTGTGATCATACCCAAAATAAAAAATATCTTTCGCAAAACACGTCCTCTGCCACCATTGGCGCAAATATTTCAGCAGGGTTGTTTTGCCTGTTCCCCCCATTCCCTGCAACAGCAAGATATTGTGTCGCAGTAATGACTTTTCAATTTTGAGAATTTCCAAATCTCGCCCGAAAAATCCATATTCTGGCGACGTGAAGCGATATCTTTCACCTTCAGTTTGCCAAAATTCCTCTTCTTCTTGTGGCGTGAATTCTCGCAGGTTGAACTTCACAGCTTGATTGCTGTAAACCACAGGTAGCAACCAATCTTCCAAATCAATGTGCTTGTTGAAATAAGCTTTGCGCTTTTTGTCATTAAAAAGTTCCAGCCTGCCCAGCCGTATCGCTTCGCTGATATCCTTGTGATCAAATAGATGAGCATAAACTTGCTGCATCATCAGCTTGGCAGCATCCACCATGACGGTATACCCCATCGCCACTACCATCTGCATCCCTGCAGCCATCAACTGACTTCCGAGACTGGTTTCTCTGTAGTCATTCTCCGCATCTTCCATTTTCACCTGCTTTCCCGACTGACAAGCATTGAGAAGACACACAGGAATTCCCTTACCCATCAGTAGATTCGCCAACTCCGTCGCCTCCACCGGATCTGCATCGCCTTTGGTTTCCCCTTCCAAAAACACAAACGCCTTCACTCCCTCGTAAGGTTGCAAATCATAGCGCCCCCATCTCAACTGATAAGCATAAGGATTTGCGGTTTCCTTTTGGATATCGTTATATTTCATCAGCGCACCGTGGGTGTCAAAGTGGATGATGTGATAAAACCCTGGGCCTTTTTCTTCCAGATGTTTTGCTAGTGCTTCATAAGTACCAGGGCGCAGTAACTCCACATTAACTGCCAACTGACTATTTTCAATCGCTTCAATCAGCGATCGCGAAATGGTACGATAACCAACATCTTGTTCTTCATTCGGTCGTGCTATCACCACCAGCAAATTAATCACAGGTGACTGTGGAACATCAGCCCGTTTTCCTGCACGTTTAACACTCTTACGCACCATCACACAGTCTACCGCCAACGGTTGCGGATAGCCAGGTTCCCACAAAGCTTCCCAGTGGAGTGCTTGAAAGTCCGGAGTTTTCCCGACAATTTCTATCTGTAGGGGATTATGCCCTTTACCTAGCCGCTGATATTGACTATAAGCATCTCTATCCGTAAAAACTTGGTTAAATAAATTTTGCCCATACTTTTTAATACTGGCGGCTGCCCTCTGGGCTATAGCTGTGTCACTAAAGGGAAACTCCAACCACTCTTCAAAATACCACTCCAGTTCTGTTTCTTCTTTAGAAGTGAATGGGTTAGCGATTGTAACTAAATATTCTTCCTCTTCAAATCTGAGAGTTACCTCAAAGCCGGTGTCGGTTTTCTCTTCTTCCCGAATCGTGATGACTGGCATGGTGTGACACTTTTAACACAAAAAGGATATCTATTTATAAACTACACATTCACTGTTTGCGTTTCCGTATAGCTGCATCATCTGCAGGGCAAAGCGGTTGGAAATTCTCTCTACTTACGACTTCCACTGACGCTGGGCACTATTTGTTACATCTAATTTGTGGATGTTTTGGTTATTATTGAGTATAATTTAAAATTATTTAGTGCTATATAACACTAAATAAGTAAGCAAAAACACTATATACTTTTGTCTGTATCAACTTACAAGTTGTCAGCAAAGCTGGGTTCTCTACTCTTAAACTTTGGAATCGATTTATGTCAGATCCCAACATTGGTCGTTTACTCGGCAAACGCTACGAACTCCAGGAGATAATTGGTACTGGAGCAATGGGTAGAGTCTATCGTGCTAAGGACATTTTGTTGGGTGGCGTACCCGTTGCTGTTAAGTTTCTTGCTCTATCCACCCAAAATCAAAATCTGCGAGTGCAAGAACGCTTTGAGCAAGAAGCAAAAACCTGTGCCATCCTTGGACACAAAAGCATCCACATTGTCCGAGTCATGGACTATGGCGTAGACGAGAATAATACTCCGTTCTATGTTATGGAATACCTCCAAGGAACCAGCCTGAGCAATCTCATCCGCCACCAACCACTCTCTTTACCAAGATTTTTGAATTTGGTGCGTCAAATTTGCTTGGGATTACAGTGCGCTCATAATGGTATCTTTGTAGAAGGCAAAATATGCCCAATTATTCACCGCGATATTAAGCCCAGTAATATAGTGGTCATTCAAGACCATAGTTTCGGCGAATTAGTCAAAGTTCTAGATTTTGGTATTGCCAAGTTACTACATGCCGATAGCAGCTATACTGACTACTATTTAGGCACTCTTGCTTATTCTTCTCCCGAACAGATAGATGGTCAGGAATTAGATAACCGTGCTGACATTTATAGTTTGGGAGTCATGATGTTTGAGATGCTTACAAGCAAAATTCCCCTAGTCGCATCAACCAACTCTTTTGGAGCATGGTACAAAGTACACCACTATCAACAACCACGTTTTTTTGCTGAAGTTGCACCCAATCTAGAGCTACCACAGAGTGTGAAAAATTTGGTTATGAGTTGTTTAGCCAAAACACCAAGCTCACGTCCCCAAAGTATAAACGAAATTCTTCAGGTTCTGCGATCTTTAGAACAGGGCGATCGCGCAAGTCAAACTTTGCCAAATATTAATCAACCTCCAACTGTCTGTGTCTCAGTCAAAACAGATGTTGATACCAGGTTGCATTCAGAAATAGCATTTACAAATGGGGGAGCAACAGAGAGTGAGAGAACTAGAGAGTATGGGAGTATGGGAGTGTGGGAGTGTGGGAAAATATCCTTCCCGGACTCCTCATCCCACCTACTATCTTTGAATCCAACTCAGTATGAAGACAAAAGCCAAGCAGTGACGCTATCATCTGGATCGATAGAGGAAATTGTACAGCAAGCTTCTTGGCCCTCGAATAAACCGATCGCCGATATCGTCTTTCCTAGTCCTCTGGATTTGAATGGTAAGGTAATACCCGCCTTGTGGGTGATGTTACCGCATTTGGAAATTCAAAAGCGTTTGGTTTGTAAGCGCTATAATCAATTTCTTTTTATAACTTCTCCTCACCCCATGCTGCTATGGATTACCCTCATCTACAACGCTAAACATGGTGCAAAATGGCTAACATACTACATTGATCTCAAAACAACTTTCGGGCAAAAAATCACTCGCCTACTCAGACAAACAGGTTACTACCCGATACTGTTCTTTACTCGGGAGACACCAAATCGTTGTGTTGATGTATTACTCTCAAGTATTGCTTCTACACAACGCCTGTGGTTACATCACTGGGTAACGATGAGCAACAAGCTGGTATCTTCTGCCGAACCACAATTTAGTAAAACTTTACTTAAAAGTGAGTATGAAAAGATTAAGCCCTATATTTTGGCAAAGATAGAAGCAACTGATACAGATTCCTCATTTGACCTTTTCGTCTGAAAAGAATATACTGTAAAACAGTGTCATTTTTATACCATCATTCCATCCTTGTGTAAAGTCTTTTTAAGAAAATATGTATACAATCATGAACAAAGTTATAAGAAATGTAAATACAAAGAATATGAACAGTAAAATTTAGAGTAAACTAATGACTGGGCTTACATGCGCGCTTACGAGTCAAACGCTGTTTTTTGAAAACACGTGCAATGGCATTTATCGTCAAAACCTGCAATTAAGCAGCAGTGTAGTGTCATAAATGCATACATATCGTCATGTCCAATTGTTTTGCCAAACGTTCTGCGTCACCAAGTGAAAGTCACTTGATAAGATGAATTATCGTTGGGAAAATCTCTAATCGTAGTTGCTTATGATTAGTTGACGCCCCGGCATCCCCAGCTCGTTTCCTCCTTGGAACTGAGCAAGAGAAGGAGGTCGCCTACTACGGCGCTAACACTCTATGCTGCCCAGCTCTCACCAGAGTCTATTCCCCATTGGTGCTTAAGAAGCTCTTTATAGGTCGCTTCCCGAAGTACCATCTGTTCATAGAGCTTGACTAAAAAGTCTTTAGCTTGATCATGGCTCATGTGCTGGACTTGAGTTGCAAATGAGCAAATGTTGAATTGCTGTTCGAGCGTCAGTTCGATTGGTTGATTCATGATGAACTCCTAAAAAGAAAAAGTAAAGGTGATATGGCTGTCAGGTAAAGTGATAAGGTATGTCGCAGGAGCTTTATTTGTCCAAAACATTTGTACCTCCGTATTACGAACGATAACAATAGTTTGACAAATTGCCCATACCCTAATGGGTAATTTTTGGATTGTGACACCTTGTTCTTAAGCCAACTGATATAGACCCCAAGTCTGTTGCAGCAGATTCCGGGAAAATATAGGTTTTTGAACCCCTTTTTTTGGCAGGAACTCCCTTAGTTTTCCCTAGTTTTAGATTGGGGTTTGTTTTAAGATGTAGAGATTTTTACATAACTACACCGAGACCTGCACAGGTTATTGCGCTCTTGTCCCACAAACCCTGTTTCTTTAGGGTATTTCAGGTAGGTAAAAATGAATTATATTCGCCCTACCTCATTGAGTGCAAGATGTCAATTACACAAAATATGATGATTAGCCTCCTGAGTTGAGAACTGAGGAGGCTATAAGTATATTTATCAAACTGTAAACGGGAAAAAAGCTCAGTATGAACAAATTTTTAGTGGTATGGAGCAATACGGTTCACTGAGTCATGCTAAAGCCAGATGCTTCAAGCCTCGGTTAAAGATTTCTTGGCTTCCGTTGCAACAGCTTCTGCTTCATCATTCGCCAAAGTTTCCAATATGGATTTTGCATCTGTACCGCCTAAACGACTCAAGGCTTGCACCAGCCGATAGCGCACTTGCCAATCTGGATCTGTTGCATAGGGAGCCAACAAGGGAATAGCCTGCGAGTCTCCCAACTCGCCAAGAGAACTAATGGCTGCAGTTTTGACTAAGTCATTATCTGAAGAAAGTGCCGTCTTGAGCAACTCAAAACTTCTTGGATCGTTCAACTCTCCTAGTGTGGCGATGATGCTGAATTGTACAATCCACTCGTTGGTGGTTTGGTAAAGTTGTTGTAAATCGTCAAAAGCCTCACGCAGCCCAAGAGCACCTAAACAATCTGCTGCTGCTGCTTGAACATCGGCTTCGGGATCATTGAGCAAGCGATCGCGCAATATGTTTAAAGATAAATCTAAATCTTGTTTACCCAGCGTATCCAACTGACTCACAGCTGAGTAGCGCACACGGGAGTTGCTATCATTAATCGCATTTTGAACCAACTCAAAACCTAGCTTTGGCTCTAATTGACGGATTTGGTTAACTGCTCGCAAGCGATCGCCTAAATCTTGAGATTCCAGCAGTTCCTTAACAGATTCAGGAGTAATGCTCATTTAATGATCCTAATTTTCAAAGATGTTTTTAAAAAGAGTTAACCAGTTATCAGTTATCAGTTATCAGTTATCAGTCATCAGTTATCAGTCATCAGTTATCAGTTTGAAGAATAATTCAGAATACAGGAATTCTTGATTCCAAAGGAAGAAATAAAGAATTTAGTTTTCCGACTTCCGACTTCTGACTTCTGACTCCTGACTTCTGACTCCTTCACTGTTCACTGTTCACTGTTCTGCAGCCATTGCGCGAATGATGTCACCACGGGTGAGGATACCAATAACTTGGCTCTCGCTGTCAAGTACTGGTAGGCGGTGGACGTTGCGATCGTGCATGAGTTTAGCAGCTTCTGTGACAGTTTTGTCAGGAGCGATCGTGATCGGGTTTTTGCTCATGACTTCGCCAACAGTTTGCCCAAGTGCTTTGTGCAAGTCACGTTCATAATCTGCGGGATTTTGCAAATAGATGACGCTATCAAGAAACATAATGTAAGCCGGAGGGGTTACACCAGTTTGTTGCCACATTAAGTCCGTTTCTGAGATAATACCGACTAACTTCCCAGCGTCATTCACAACTGGTAGTCCACTAATGCGTCGTTCTGCCAGGATTTTAATCGCTTCCTGTAGAGGAGTTTCTGGTTCGACGACGATTGGATCACGGCTCATGATATCGGCAACTATCTTAGGCATTGGCTTACTTTCAGAACAACTCAGAATATAGAATACAGAATTGGTGGGGATTCAGGATGGAAGAATTTTCTTTACGAATTAATTCACCTACCTGGGTTCATTGTAAAGACTTGTGGGTATTAACTTTATCACGTTAATACATTGTTACTTGTAGAGAAATGAGGGAAATAGAGGAAGAATAATTACTCAAATTCCGTCTCACAAAAAACTTGTAACAAATCAACACAGTTAGCAATTGCTCCTAAGTGGGCGATTTCGTATCCGTGAGTGTTTTGTGTCGGAAACGCCAAACAAGCACCGCGAGCAACATGACCAAATTTCATCGCAATCGAAGCATCACTACCAAAACCACTGATTGTTGCTAGCTGTACTGACATATCTACTTGCTTGGCGCAGTGACGCAGTTGTCCATTTAGCGTTTCATCGTAAATTCCATATCCATCTTGAAAAAGTATCACAGGGCTTTCCCCGTCCTCAATTGGATATTCTGATGAGAGAGGACAAATTTCTAAAGCAATCAAGGCATCTAAGCGCTGGTTTTGAGTAAAGAAAAGTGCTCCAATTGCTCCCACTTCTTCTTTTGCTGATGCGACTAGATACACATCGACTGCTGGCTGTTTTACTTTTTCGGCAAGTGCTAGTAAAATTGCTATTGAAGCTTTGTTATCTAAGGTGTAACTGGCAATATAGTCGTTTAACCTCGTTGGACGTTTTCGATGCTTGCCAATAACCATTCTGGTACCTGGTCGAATACCAGCTGCTTCCAATTCAGTAGTGGTACGTTTTGTTTCTATCCAGGCATTTTCCCATTTGACAGGAGTGTCTTCCTGTTGGACTTTTTGGGGAGATTCGTGGGAGACGTGACGGGAACCAAAACTGAGAATACCGCTCACAGTTGTGTTGTCTCCTAGTAAGTCTACCACTCCTTCGCCATAAACCCAGGGGAATGAGCCGCCTAGCTTGCGAACTTCGACTCGACCTTTTTCGCCAACTGTTTTCACAATTGCGCCTATTTCATCTTTGTGAGCAGTAATAGCAATCTGTCTAGTGGAATCTAGCCCTTGAATTTTAGCAATGATATTGTCAGCGCGGTCGCACCACACTTCCACTCCTAGCGCCGCAAATTGCTGTATCAAAAATTTGTTAATTTCTGTTTCTGCACCACTAGGAGAATGATGCATGACTAATTGTTCAATTGTGTGAAATAAGCGATCGTAATTGCACATCGTTAATTTTAACTGAACTTCAGTGTACTTTATAGGACTTACGCACGAGTTACGAAAGAACAAGACTGTAGTTACGACTTACGTCGCAATGACGCAACTACGTTATTTTTGCGTCAGTCCTGCTTTAGTCAATTGAGAACTGCTATAAATAGTAGGCAAAAGCCCAAATTTATACCACTCAAGCAGGACAAATGTATCACCAACAACGCCAAAATTTGCTTTTCACCCTTTCCGCGATACTGACTGGAACAACTCTTTTAGCTGGAGTTGGAATCTACGTAGTGCTCAAAGGCGTGGAAACACCAGTTGCAGTACCCAAGCAAATAGTAAGCACACAAGATATAACAGAAGCACCTGTCGATACATTAACTCCGCCTCCAGAAGACACATTAGTTTCATCACCAGAAGACACACAAGTCGTAACAATTCAAACACAGCGAAACGAACTGGGGAAAAACCTTGGTGGTGTGAATTGGCAAGGAAAGGACTTACGGACGATGAAGCTGCGTAATGCTAACTTAGGCGGTGCGAATCTTGCAAACACTGACTTGAGTGGTGTTGATTTGAGTGGATCTACCTTGAGTGGTGCGAATCTTGCAAATGCTAATTTAAGTGGTGTGAATTTGAGGAGTGCTAATCTCGGTGGTGCAATTCTTAACAATGCCAATCTTCGCAATGCGAATCTGAGTCACGCCGATTTCAGGGGTGCCAGGCTTGATAATGCTAACCTTAAGGGAGCTATTTTGAAAGGAACTCTTCTAGAAGGTGTAAACCTGAATAACACAATTATGCCTTAGAAAGTTCGTTCTAGGTAAGCAACTCACGCACATGATACTACGTCAGTGACGAGCGTCACTCAAATAATTGATATTAGTCACTTTCCCCAAATTTGTTTATCTCTTAGCTTGGGAGTGAAGACAAATCATCCTTGTACTTAGACTACAAGTACTGATTTCTTACTTGGCAGTTGTGAGGAATAACTTATGCGAGAAAAACTATTGCTAGCTGTTACTCTGACATTTGCCTTGAGCTTGTTTACAGAACTGAACTGGTTTTCTTCAGCCCGTACAACCACAGACAAGACAAATTCTGATTCATCCGCTTTCACTGTCACTCAACGTCATAAAGAGAATTATACGCCATAGCAACAGTGATATAACTAGGAAAATAAAAAAGATAAAAAGATATGTCTAAGGAAACACTGAGTCTTCAGGGAAAGACATTGCGACGTCAATGATGAAAAGCCAAATTCTAGCCACCGCTGTATTTTTCACGCTTATCAGCCTCAGCCAGACAATTCAAGCAGCAAATATCGATCACGTCAGACAGTTATTAGCAAGCAAACAGTGTCAAAACTGTGATTTAGCCGGGGCTGGTTTGGTGATGGCTGATTTATCAGGAGCGGATTTAAGTAAAGCCAATCTTGCAGGTGCTAACTTGAGCCGCGCTAACTTGAACGGTGCTGATTTGAGGGGTGCAAACTTGAGTGGTGTTGGTTTATTTGGTGCTAACCTCACCGAAGCGAATCTCAGTGGGGCTAATTTGCAGAATGCTGATTTGCGAAATACTTATTTAGTTAACGCTCAATTGAATGGTGTGAATCTTAATGGGATTAATTTGCAAGGAGCAATAGGCATACCATTGCAAATTGCTACACATGAGAAATTTTATGCTTGGGGTGTTACCGAAGCAAAAAAAGGCAATCAACAGCAAGCAATTGATTATTTCAATCAGGCTATTGTCATGAAACCTGATTATGCAGGTGCTTATCTCGCTCGTGGTGTTGCTCGTTACCAAATATTTGACCGACAAGGTGCATTTCAAGACGCCCAAGTTGCTGAAAAATTGTTTAGAACCCAAAAAAATAGCAGTGGAATACAAACAGCACAAGCTTTTATCAAAGAACTGCAAACACCTTACGAAACTAAGGTAAAACCAAAACAACCTGATTTCATTGATTTTGTAGGAAGTGTTGGCTCTTTACTACTCCAGTTTCTGCCATTTTAGAGAGGAGGATTAGTGATTAGTCGTGAGTGGATAGTAGTATTTAATTGACAACTCATCGCTTATGACTCATGACTATCTCAAAAGAATTATGGCAAGCAAATCAAGACATAGCCCAGGCTTGTCTTGAGCATCCCTTTGTCCAAGGTATCGGTGACGGTACTCTTGAGCAGAAAAAATTTGGCTATTATGTCGGACAAGATGCTTTTTTCTTGGAAGCCTTTGCTCGTGCTTACAGCATAGCCGCAGCTAAAGCACCAGATTTTTCAGTATTTACTACATTTCACTTTTTGGCTGATGGAGTTTTGCAAGAACTGAAACTTCATGAAGGTTATGCTGCAAAGTGGGGAGTCAGTTTGCATTCTGTGGAACCTGGAGTGACTACCCGTCGCTATACTGATTTTTTATTAGCAACTGCTTGGAGTGGTGATGTGGGTTTAACTGCTGCGGCTATGTCTCCCTGTATGCGTTTATATGCTTTTTTAGGGAAACAATTGGCTGGTGATAACATTCCCAATCATCAATATGCGGATTGGATTCGTACTTATAGTGGCTCAGATTTTCAACCACTAACCCAACAATTGGAAGATTTGGTTGATTCTTATACGAGTCGCACGACTTTGGTAGAGTCAACTTATCGTTATGCCATGTTGTGTGAGCGAGATTTTTTCCAAGCAGCATGGGAATATTTATAAATCGGCGCTTGTGTTTGCTCCTGATCAAAATCAGGACTGATACCAGTCGCCAGGGCGCGGGAAAACCATCTGCTGGGCGATATAATGAGGTAGCATGAAAGCAGAAAATATCATTGTGGATACCTATGTCTGCCAAAGATGTCTTTCATGAAGTTGTCAAGAAAGCTTTACAAAAAGATGGTTGGCAGATAACTCACGATCCACTTTCATGAGCGTGTGGGTGGCGTGAATATGTCAATTGATTTGGCAGCAGAAAAACTCATTGCAGCAGAACGAGAAGGAGAGAAAATTGCTGTCGAGATCAAGAGCTTTTTGGAAAAGTCCTCTGCAATCTCGGAATTTCATACAGCGTTAGGGCAATTTATTAATTATAGGGGTGCGTTAAGGCGGCGAGAGCCAGAGCGTATTTTATATTTAGCAGTGCCTATGACAATTTACAACACTTTTTTTCAACTTGATTTCCCTAAGGAAATGGTTCAAGAAAATCAGGTCAAGATGATTATTTATGATGTTAAGCGTGAGGTGATTTCAGAATGGAAAAATTAGTGCTATACCGTCAACTTGTACAGCAGTTATTATTAGAATACGGCAAGCAAAAACCAGCTTACGGGGATATTGAGGTTGAGAAAATTTTTGATATAAAACGTGATCACTATCAGATTGTTCACGTAGGTTGGGAAGGGGATAATTGGGTGCATAGCTGTATCGTGCACATAGACATTAAGGGTGGGAAAATTTGGCTTCAGTGGAACGGTACAGAAGATGATATTGCCTCAGATTTGGTTGCAGCAGGAGTTCCAAAGGAAGATATCGTGCTGGGGTTTCAATCTCCTTTTATGCGGCAGTTTACCGAGTATGCCGTAAGTTAGTCAGTTCTATTGTCTATCTAACCTGAACCAGACACTTGTGAGTGAAGATTAATATGCAAACCGCTCTATTTTGTCTCCTCTGAGAGTACATTTAAAAATGTTTGAGCAACTACCATCACGACTTCAAGTATACTATCACATCTGATTTCCTATCTGAAGAATCAAGTCAACTGCGTCGTGGTTGGAATTATATATGAAGCGTAAGAGAACTACACTCATTAAGTCAAAAAACTTGACAAACAATCATAAGTGCAAATTGTCTAATATACAACTTTAATTGGTGGTAGTGTTTACGCCCTAACAAACTATCATTTGTGAGTTGTTTACCAATGACTTAGTTTGAATTGCCATCATGATATTTTGTCAATTAATGAGAGAATTTGTCACAACTTGACTTGATGACACAATTCACACTAAAGTCTGTTCTTTGAGGCACACTGCATGCAAGAAGTATTGTTAAATCGTGCAATGAGCGTAGATGATTTATTGAAACGCTATCACGCAGGAGAAAGAAATTTCAAAGGTGTAAACCTGATAGGTGGTTACCTAAATGGAGTCAATCTCAGCGGAGCAAGTTTAAAAGGAGCTTCCTTAAGTGAAGTTGATTTGAGTAAAGCAAATTTGGTTGGCGTTGACTTGACAGAAGCATCTTTAGTAAGAGCTAACCTGACGGGGGCTAACCTCACAGGAGCGAATCTGAGTGGAGCAAATCTTCATGAAGCAAAGCTCACAGGAGCTATCCTTGATGGAGCAGTGTTGAAAATGGCAGATTTGATAGATGCAGATTTCACCGCTGCAAATCTAGAGGGAGCTAATCTGTACGGGGCACACATGATGGGTACTCTGTTGCAGGGTGCGATTATGCCAGATGGTAAAATCAACAATTAGCTACGGTAGCTATCATATTTCGGCAAACGCGTGAACATCAGCTCTAAAGTATCTGATATGTTGAAATAATTACAAAGGAAATGTGCCAAGAGAAAGATGACGGCGCAGGGGAATTATCAAAATGTCAGAGAATTTAAGAAGCCAAGTTGTAACGCAAGGAGTGCAGCGATCGCCCAACCGAGCAATGCTGCGCGCCGTTGGTTTTCAAGATGAGGATTTCTCCAAAGCTATTGTTGGTATTGCCAATGGCTATAGTACTATTATCCCCTGCAATATGGGGATCAACAAATTAGCACTAAGAGCAGAAATTGGCGTCAGAAATGCCAAGGCAATGCCGCAAATGTTCGGTACGATTACCATCAGCGATGGCATTTCTATGGGAACTGAAGGGATGAAATATTCCTTGGTATCGCGGGAAGTCATCGCTGACTCAATAGAAACCGCTTGCAATGGGCAAAGTATGGATGGTGTTCTTGCCATTGGCGGTTGCGACAAGAATATGCCAGGGGCTGTTATTGCTATTGCTCGCATGAACATCCCTGCCATCTTTGTTTATGGCGGTACCATCAAACCCGGACATTACAACGGACGCGACTTGACTGTCGTCAGCTCTTTTGAAGCAGTCGGTCAATACAGCGCTGATAAAATCGACGAGAAGGAATTATTGGAGGTTGAGAGAAGGGCTTGTCCGGGTGCTGGTTCCTGTGGTGGAATGTACACGGCAAATACTATGTCTAGTGCCATTGAAGCGATGGGGATCAGTTTACCTTACTCCTCCACGATGGCAGCAGAAGATGAAGAGAAAGCCGAAAGTACTGAAAAATCTGCTTTCCTCTTAGTGGAAGCCATTCGTAAGCAAATCCTTCCCTCTGAGATTATAACTCGTAAATCCATAGAAAATGCTATTTCTGTCGTCATGGCGGTGGGTGGTTCCACAAATGCAGTGTTGCATCTGCTGGCAATTGCCCACGCTGCTGGTGTCGAACTGACCCTAAACGACTTTGAAACTATCCGTGCTCGTGTCCCAGTATTGTACGATTTCAAACTCATTGGTCGATATGTAGCCACAGATTTACACAAAGTGGGTGGTATTCCTCAAGTCATGAAAATGTTGCTCGTACATAACTTGATACACGGAGACTGCCTAACTATTTCTGGACAAACAGTAGCCGAAGTGCTGGCTGATGTTCCAGAAGAACCACCTAGTAATCAAGACGTTATCCATCCTTGGAATTATCCAATGTATAAAAAAAGAACATTTAGCCATCCTCAAAGGTAACTTGGCAACAGAGGGGTCTGTCGCTAAAATTACTGGGATAAAAATACCTAAAATTACTGGACCAGCACGGGTTTTTGAATCTGAGGAATCCTGCTTGGATGCGATTTTAGCAAAGAAAATTAACCCAGGGGATGTCATCGTCATCCGCTACGAAGGACCCAAAGGTGGTCCTGGAATGCGGGAAATGCTGGCTCCCACCTCGGCTATTATTGGTGCTGGTTTGGGTGATTCAGTGGGACTCATAACCGATGGACGTTTTTCTGGTGGTACCTACGGTATGGTTGTTGGTCACGTTGCGCCAGAAGCAGCAGTTGGGGGGGCGATCGCTCTAGTAGAAGAAGGCGATACCATCACCATTGATGCCCATGCTCGTTCACTACATTTACATATATCTGATGAAGAACTAGCCCATCGTCGTGCCAATTGGCAGCCACTTCCACCCCGTTACACCAGAGGTGTGCTGGCAAAATATACCAAATTGGTATCTTCCAGCAGTCTTGGTGCAGTAACGGATTTGGATTTGTTTTGATTTCTACATCCGTACACCGGGCTTGAGCCACTTTCTGTAGCTGAGTATAGACATGATCATCGTCAGCAACAAAAGAGGCGTTAAGGTTGATGACTCTGGTATACGCTGTGTTGGTGGTGGACTTACCGGAGGTGGACTTACCGGAGGTGGACTTACCGGAGGTGGACTCACCGGAGGTGGACTCACCGGAGGTGGACTTACCGGAGGTGGACTTACCGGAGGTGGACTTACCGGAGGTGGAGTTTCACCCGTCGTTGGGGGTGGAGTTTCACCCGTCGTTGGAGGTGGAGTTTCGCCCGTCGTTGGGGGTGGAGTTTCGCCCGTCGAGGGTGGAGTGACAGCTACGGTCTTTGAGGAATTATCATCCCCACCGCCAAAAAGAAAAGGTAGAAGAATTAAGGGAATACCAGCGAGTGCCCAGTATGGGAACCCGCCACCTCCGCCTCGTGTGACAACATCTCCTTCAGGGATCGGAGCAATCTCTTGGCTAATCACGTCTCCCTCAGGCAATATTGGGAGTCCCCCTACAACGACATCTCCTGGAAGACCTTGACCAACAATCTGGTCAAACTCTTGAGGAATACCAGCATTCGGACGGTTAAAGGGACTTGCCTCTGGCGTGTATGGTGCGGAGAGGACATCAAGAAGCTTCCCTTCTAGTTGCTCCTCATTGCCACTGTTCAAGGCACGCAACCCTTGAGAGACCTTACTCACATAATACTGCTTGACCTCTGGCGGCAAATCTTGAGATTGAATCTGCTGCTTCCAATTGGGAATTTTTGCGACTTCTTCCAACAGCAAACGCCCATAGGAGTATTTCAAATTCAGTAAGCCACTGCGAGGGTCAAGCGAGTTCCCAGATCCTTCAGGTGACCAGTAAAAGTTCTTGGTTACCTGTCCTAGACCTGCTTGGGGTGTCCGACTAACTGTTTGCCCAAGAGTATACCGATATCCATCCATAATATAAGGACTGTCGTTTTGCCAGAATGAGGTATACGGTATCTTTTCAAGATTAGGATTATTTCCATAGAAAGAGGCAAAATTTTGAAAGTTTTGCTGTCCTCCAGCGGCTCGGATCACGAGGTCATTGTAACTAGGTCCGTTGTTGGATTCCACTAATTGCTGTAGTACTGCTCCAGACTTGTTACAAGCAGCACCAAATCCTACGCTACATCCAGGAATGACTCGCATTTTACTCAAATCCTGGCCGGAGAGTTGATACCGCAGATAATTTGACTCCAGTCCTGGCTGGACACCGTAATGCCCAATACTGAGCTGAGCAAGTGCCTGCTGAGGCGCACTCAGTATTGCCGCCATATAGGATGAAAACGCAATAATACTTTTTGTAATACGAGACTTAAACAAGATGAACCTCCAGTAAACAAGGCAGTAGGGGATTGAAGAAAAAGCAATTTCAAATTCAAAAAGATTATTTTGAGAGAGTTTTTTGAATTTCGTTTTGATGTTGAATTTTTCTACACTGTGCCTCGAAGGGATTTCGCCTGAGAGACTGGAGAAGAATCTAAATTTTGAGGCGAGGTAATGTTAATCGTGATTGCTGTGCCCTGAAGTTGTCCTTGTGTAATGGGCTGATATACCACAAATCCACGGCTTGTTAGGTCAAAAAGATACCCTCGACCTGAGGCAGGCACTTTTCCTTGCTTGACCAGAGAAATAAACGATTCTAAATACCTTTGGATACCTTGACGATCCCCTTGATTTGTATTCGTATAGTTTGAAATCAGGCTCATGAACAACTCCAAGCTGCGAGCATCCTGTCCCTCAGTCAGAGTCCCATTTTCTAAGAAGGAACTAGCTACAAGCGCTCCATTGACTTGTTGCACTTTGAGGAGAGTGTAATAGCGCTTCTGTTTTGTATTATCTCTGACATAACAAACCCAGGAACCATCTGGCTTCTGTGTAAAACCTGCCTCTGCCAGGTAGGAAAGTGGAGAAGGGCTTTGCTTACCTACGGCTGTTGGCAGCAAATTTTCCACGGTATCGGAAGAACAAAGATTTTGTTGTGTTGTTGTTTGTTGGGGAGTCGTTGGAGTTTCCAGCGCTCTTGCAACGTTGGTAGAGGCTGCTAATGCAGACACAGACAGGCTGAATACACTCAGCAAACGGATAATGACATTCATGGGACTTGTGACAGTGTATAGCTCAAAAAAAGTAGTGTTCCCGAGTCAAATAATAGGGTTATAAGACTTTTTTCTCAGATGTCATGCTCGTAACATATGAAATGCTAGGGTGAACTAGGTTGTAAATCTTCACATGGAACATGAGCATCTATTATTTCTGTATTATTTGTGTGACAGTGTCTTTTTATTATGTGAATAAGGGCAAAGCTTGCTAATTTGCAAGAATGTGCCAAAAATAAGCTAATTGATTAGCAGAGATTGCTTATCAGGAGGTTCATACATTGCACTAAGGCATATAAGTTTGATAAAAGACTGGGCTATGTGTTTCTTCTTTTTTGACGTCAAAGCTAAGATCGGTGTTCCCTAATAACCTTTGGATAAGTGCATGGGTAGTGGATTTACAAGCGCTTAACGCCTGCTATTTCAAATCATTTATGTTTTATTTGTAACAAATAGTACTTGTCTATATCTTCTAACCTAGGAAAGATTATTAGTTATCAATGAAGGATGAATTGTAAATTTTATGTCTAAGTAGAAAAAGAAATTCGTTTCAAGATCATCGTGCACTAATTTTTGAGAGTACTCAATCATTTTACAAGCCTGTGACGACCATCTTATGAGTAAAGATGAATGGACAAATACAGACAGCTATTATCAATGCACTTATATCTAGGGATAGAATATATCATCTAAGAAAATTGATAATCAACCGGACAAATTTTTGGTTACATTGAATCAAGTTCTTCATCTTGCTTTCAGTGTCCGTTGTGAAATACCCTATGGCACTTCTAGCCGAACTCTGTAAAAATATAAGTCTAGGTTTTCAGCAGACGAAAGATTTTCTTAACCAGAGTGTTAACTCTTTCACGACATCAGCACAACAGATTGGGGAGTCTTGGCAGGAAAGAGCATCTCAAGCCACTCATCGGACTGTTGATACAGTGACGACAACCCTTGAGCAAGCTAAAGCTTCTGTTGAACAAACGTTGCAATCAGCAGACAAAGTAAAGAATACAACATCGGTGGCGGTTCAAACAGCCATTTCTTCTGCTATGAGTCATTGGTTTGAGCAACATCCTACACTTTTGCGGCTGGTTCAAATTCTCGGTTGGGCGGCTAACCACCCAATCATCAGTTTAGTGATTCTGGTTTTTGCCCTTGCTGTTATTTGGAGCCTCATCAAAGCAATTGGTCGTATAGTTGAGTCAGCCAGTTTATCAGTTTTGCAAGTTCCTTTGAAATTACTCCAAGCTGTTGCAAAGTTCAGCTTTGTATCATTTACCAAAGTTGGTAGCTTGGTCTTTAAGCAACTGACCGATACGAAAACCACTGATAGTATACCAACGGTACTACCTACAATCTCTCCTATTCACAAGGATAACCAACAAAGATTGGTAGAAATTTCTACTCGACTAGAGGAAATTCAACAAGAACAGAATCAGCTTTTACAAGAAGCTGCAGAGCTTTTGGCTTCAGAAAAAATTGATAGAGAAGCACAAATGCAGCACTATATCAAATAAAGGGTAGCAGATAAGGCTGAACGACTTTGAAAGTTTATAGCACTCTCAACACTTTTATACTTAAGTGGGATAAAGT
>NZ_QMEB01000436.1 GCF_012912135.1 Brasilonema bromeliae SPC951
GGCATGTGGCGTCCCTGGGCTAAAGCCACAGGGTTTTCATCTCACCCACTATAACCTTCGCATAGCTTCGCTCAAATCGTTCGATAAATTGCTGCGAGGGTGGTGCTTCGTTTTGAGCTTGCTGGACGAGACGGATGACTCGCTGAATTAAGCTACTTTCAGGCGGTTGATGAATCTTGAGCCGCAGCGCACCACTGCCATTGATCGTGCCTGCAAAAACTTCATCACCAACAGTTTTCTCTACAGGAATCGATTCTCCTGTGATTGAAGCCTGGTTCAACGTACTGAATCCTTCCATCACCAAACCATCGGTCGGCACTAATTCTCCCGGTTTGACCAAGACTTGATCGCCTATCCTTAGCTCAGAAATCGGTATAGTTCGTTCCTGCCCGTTCCGCATCACTCGCGCTGTATCGGTGGTTAAACTCATCAACCCCTGAATACTCCGCTCCGTTCGCTGCATGGCATATCCTTCAAGTGCGCCACTAATCGCAAAAATCAGGATTAGGACAGCACCATCCACAATCATGTAATATTCCCGCCGCCATAGCCCCAGACCTGCTGCTCCCAGGGCTGCCACAATCATCAGCAAGTCTACATCAAGTTCTTTTTCTTTAAATAGGGTTGTCAAGCCTTCACGCGCACTCTCAAACCCACCAATCACGTAGGCAGCGGTCAGAATGAAGAGGGCGGCTCCAATCCAGCCAAAGTTGAGCGTTTGCCAGCCCAGGAAAACCAGAACCCCACAAGAGATCGCCGCGACTGCATCGGGGTGTTCCTTCAGAAGGTTAAAAAAGCGAAGGCGGGAAGGGGAAGCAGAAACCATTTCTGAAAATGTCCAAATTGATATCTTTCTATCTTACACATTGACATTAGTGTCAATGTCAATGTTTCGAGTAAACTGAGAGTATGAAAATTGAACATCTGACGATTAAAGAACTGACGGATACGGTTGGGGG
>NZ_QMEB01000104.1 GCF_012912135.1 Brasilonema bromeliae SPC951
CAGCGTATTCTACCAGTTTTTGTGCTTCTTCTGATAATTCGATATCCAACCACTGGTAAGGCACTTGATTTCGTGCGAGGAAATCTTTCACTTGATGGGAATGGGGCGACCAACGGTTACCGATGACGCGAATTCCTTCAAACGGTGGGTGGAAGGTTGCTTGCCAGTCATCAAGTAAATCGTCCAGCACTGGATACAAGCGTTCTTCTGGTGGATCCCACGGCTTCATCAAGTAGTAATCGATTTTTGTGTTGTTGATGGCACGGATGGCGGCGTCGGTATCTGCGTAGGCGGTGAGTAAGGCACGTTTTGCATCCGGGAACATTGACATCGCTTGTTCCAAAAACTCCACGCCGGACATGTGGGGCATCCGTTGATCGACAAGGAACAGCGATACTGGCTGATTGCGGAGTTTGAGTTGTTCCAAGGCTTCCAGGGCACTGGCACCAGAGTCAGCGCGGATAATTCGGAAGCGATCGCCATATTCCTGCCGCAGATCTCGCGCCACGGCTTGCAAAACTTCTGGATCATCGTCTACCGTTATGATGACAGGTTTAGCCATAGCGCTTCAGTGACCTCCCTTGTTTAATTCCTGGTTTTTTATATATCACACAAGAAACTCATATAAACCAATCAGAGTTCCATCTGGATCTCGAAGATAAGCTGTTTTAATTCCGTAGTAGGGATTATTCATAGGCGCTGCGGTAAATTCTACCCCTTTGTGTCTGAGTCGCTGATATTCCTCCTCTAAATCATGCACAGTAAAAATCAATACAACAGTATCTTGACATTCTGCATGAGCGGGCTTTTCTGCATTGTGAATCAATTGTGCCATTTCTTGCCGGTGGGATACGGCAAGTCTCATATCTCCGGCTTTAAACTCAGCATATCCCGCTTCTTGATCTTCTACAGCAATGTCAAATTCGATAACATCTTTGTAAAACAAGAAACAAGCTTTCCAATCTTTTACAAGCAATCTTGTGTATGATTTACTAACTTTCATAGACTTTGTACCTCTTTTCTTTGCGCCCTTTGTACGCCAGGTGCTTCAAGTCGGCGGAGCCGCCCAACGCACTGGCTCGTCTTTGCGGTTTTATTCCTTTATTAATTATTGATGACAACTGGAATACGGTGGTTATTTATTGGGTGAAAGACAGGTTTTTGTTGGGGGACAACATTGTACCCAGTGAAGGTGTTGCATCTAGAGGAAGTTCTCCGATACTCCTACACTGCTACAATTCCTGTTCGGTTGGGCGGATTAATATTTCATTGACATTAACACGAGGTGGCTGAGTTACGGCATAGACAATCGCAGCAGCAATATCCTCGCTTTCGAGTACCGTTGTTGACTGAAGAATCTCTTCTATTTTCTGCTTAGACTCTAGATTAGTAATGTGGTTAGCTAATTCCGTAGCCACCCCACCCGGTTCAATCACTGTTACACGGATTTTGTCTTTAGAAACCTCTTTCCGTAAGGCTTCACTAAACGCTCCTACTCCAAATTTTGTGGCATTATATACCGCGTAATCGGGTATAGCTACGCGACCAGCTACAGAGGAAATATTCACAATATGTCCTCCGCCCTGAGCCTTCATTAAGGGTAGGGTAGCATGAGTAGCATACATCAAACCCAACAGGTTGATGTCAATCATGCGCCGCCAATCTGAAGTATCTGCACCCTCAACTGCAGCGACAAGCATCACGCCAGCGTTATTGACCAGGATGTCTACACTGCCGAAATGAGTTTTGGTTTTCTGTACCATCTCAGTCACTTGGGTTTCATCAGTAACATCTGTTTGGATAGAAAATGCTTGTCCACCATTATCAGTAATTTGCTTGACTAACTTTTCTAGTCGGTCTTGGCGGCGTGCTGCTAAGGCAACTTTTGCTCCCTGGGCTGCTACTGCTAGGGCAGTTGCTTCTCCAATGCCAGATGAAGCACCAGTAATTAGCGCAACTTTTCCATTTAATTTCTGTGCCATTTTTTTCTCCTACGTGGAACTTATAAACGCTTCAGTAGGAAATTTCCCGGCGGTCGCGAAACAACTTTCCACTTAAATTTACTGAAGCTTCGGTTGCAAGCCAAATAGCAGTGTCAGCCCCCTGTTCAGGGGAACGGGGAGCAGAAGTCCCGCCCATATCTGTTTTTACCCAGCCAGGATCTATGGCGTTGACTGCAATGCCTTTTGCTTGCAAAGCATCTGCCAGCATAATGGTTGCACCATTGACGGTAAGTTTAGACAAGCAATAACTGGGGACATCAAAAGAAAGTCCATTCAACCGTCCGTAGCCACTGGAAACATTGATGATACGGGCTTGGGGTGCCTTTTCTAGTAGGGGTAAGAATGCTTGGCTTGTGCGAATAGGTCCAAAAGCATTAGTGTTCATTGTCTGATTTAGCAACTCACGGGAAATAGTGAGAATGTTCACACCTTCGTCAGGATAAATGCCTGCGTTATTTACCAGTACATCCAGTTGAGGGATTTCCTGACTTAAGTGCTTGACAGCTTGGTCAATGCTTTGGTCGTCTGCGATATCAAGTTCGACGACGCGCACTTTAGAGTTGACAGATTGCAATTTCTCTGCAGCAGTTTTGGCTGCAGAGAGCGATCGCGCTGCCACAATCACCTCAAACCCAGACTGCAGCAGTCCTTTGCAAATAGCAAAACCAATGCCCTTATTCCCGCCAGTCACAAGGGCGTATTTTCCTTGAAATTGTGAATTCATACGTATCCTCCTCCTGCTTGGAAAGTCTGTCCGGTAATCCATCGGCATTGGTCGCTCATAACAAAGGCGACGACATCTGCAATATCTTCTGTTTTTCCCAGACGGTTAAAGGGCGATTGTGCCGCTGCGGCTTTTGGCTCATCCCCAGAGTTGGCATACATCTCGGTTTCCGTTGGTTCTAGTGAAACTGTGTTCACTGTAATTCCGCGCTCACCAAGTTCCATTAAGGAGATTTTTTGTTATTTACGAAACCTCCATCAATTCCATACATTTGTTTGAAAGTTCGTCTGTCGTTGACACAGATTCTACATCAATACATATAAATCCAAGACGCTCAACCTTCTCCCTCATGCGTTTATTGTAGAATAGAGTAAGGTCTAGAAACTTTTGAATTAAGTGCTTTTCATCCTCACCTACATTATAAAAATTACTTTCACGCTTGATTCGGTTTCCCAAGAGTTGGTCGCTAGCCGTAAGCCAAATCGCTTTAACACCATTTTCGCCAACTAAATTCGCTACAAATTCTGGCCATAACGCAGATCCTTCAAGTATCAGGTATTCCGTTGATAAATCAAACGCATGAGAATGAACAATAGCCTCGATCTGCGGTAACACATTTTTCTCGTAATGCGACAATACATCTAAAAAAAGAGTGTCAACAGACCGAGTTCTATAATGTTCTGCTACATACTCACAGAATACCTTTCCATTTGCACTCACCCAAGGACGACCGGGATGCCGAGCGAGTTTGTCCGTACAACGATAACTCCAACCAAGCTTCGCCGCCAAAGATCGTCCAAGGGTTGATTTGCCTGCATGAGAAGAGCCGCCAATTAGAATCACTCGTGTTTCATTCTGCATAAACGCGAATCAAAACTTCGTTTGCTGCTGGTTCCGGTTGTGGTGCATCTTCATAAACTAGGGTTTCTGTCTACCGTGAGTATGAATACGTACTGCTTTTATTGTTGCCATTTTATGTTCTCCCTGTGAAGTCAGTTTGCAATGGATTCAAGTTCATGACTTCGTTTCCTTTTTGATAAGAAAGCTGCAAATCAAACCAAACCACATAAAAGAGATTGGCAAATGTTTCAAGCTGCTGTCTTTTCTGTTCTTGCGAAAAATGTTCTCATCTTGCTAAAACTTGAAAATCAGAATTTCTCTACAGCAGGTCGCAAATCAAGTTCCAAAGTCCATGCTGTTGCATCTTGTTGATAAAGTTGCCAATATGTTTGGGCGATCGCCTCCGGTGCCAGTAATGTATCTTCTTCAGCGTCCGATGCCATTGCTCGCACTCTTGGAGTATTAATCATGCCATCAATAATAATGTGAGCTACGTGAATTCCTTGAGGACAAAACTCCCGTGCCAACGACTGCGCCAATGCTCGTAGTCCAAATTTGCCCACTGCCAATGCTGCAAATTTAGCTGAACCTCTCACAGCAGCAGTGGCTCCTGTCAACAGAATAGTACCGCGACGTCGCTCAACCATTGCTGGAAGAACTTGCTGTACCGCTAAAAAAGCTCCAAAACAGTTCACTTTCCAACACGACTCAAACTGCTCTGGTGTCAGTTCCAGGATACCAGCCCTCTGAAATGCTCCAGCATTGTAGACAAAAACTTCTGGTGCACCTAGTTGTGAGGACACCTCCTCAAAAGCGGCTTTTACTGATGCAGGGTCACTTGCATCAACCGTAACAGACAATGCTTTCGCGCCAGACTGTTCAATTTCTGACTGAATTTGACTAAGCTGCTGTGAGTTTCTTGCCATCAATCCTACAGCAAAGCCTTCTCGTGCAAACCGATGAGCAACTGCAGATCCCAATCCCGGACCTACACCTAAAACAACTGCAACCTTTGACTGACTCATCTTATCTCCGTAAATTACAAGCAAGTGCAGTATCTAAACACAATAAGGGTAAGAATTGCAAACGCCACACCTACATAAAACACGCCGCTCATTCCTGCAAAACCAAAGACTACACCCATAACGAGTGGACCAATAGTTTGCCCTAAACCGTAAAATGTTCCATTGACAGATAGAATTGTAGCAAGATATTGTTTTGGTGATATCTCTGTCAAAAGAGTTTGGATACTAGGAAAACCAATCCCTAGACCAAGACCAAAAATTGTCGTTGGAATTAATAGTAACCAGATATTTTGTATTAAAGGAACAGTGAATAGAGCTAAAGCATACAAAATAAAAGATGCTCTAATTAAAGTTGTGGCTTTGAATGTTCTAGTTAGTCTTCCCAACTGAGATGCTGAGATCATAATTGCCACAGAAACAGTAGAAAGTAAGATTCCTATTGTGTAAGGTGGTGCTTTGAATGTCTCTTTAATTAAGTGTGGTAAATAAGTGACATGCGCTCCATACAATAGAAAGAAGTTGGCAGCACTAGCAATATAAAGTCCCAAAATCTGACGATTTTTTAGAACTTTTTTCGCATTACTCAAATATTCCTTGAGGTTATATTCGCCTTGAGGTTCAGGATTTTTTAATGCAAATAAGACTAGTAACCCGATAGGAATCGCTATTATCGGTAGCATAAAGGGGTAATACCAGCCAAATGTTGCCAGTGTACCGCCAATGAGGGGATAACTTGCTGTGCCAATACTGGTGATACTGGCATTGTAACCCATTGCAGTAGTACGTCTATCTGCTGTGTACAAATCGCCTATTAAAGTGATACTAAGAGACAGCAAAGAAGCAGCACCAATTCCTTGCAGAAAACGCAACAACAGCAGAAGGTTAAAGTCGCGGGCAAAGGCACAAGCAGTGCCAGCAATTCCAAATAAAAACAGTGAAGGAATGATAACTTTCTTTCTGCCCAATCTATCAGCCAGGACACCAATAATAGGACCGAAAACCAGAGATGGAAACGTATAAAATGTTATCAATAAACCAATATTTGTCGGGTTGACGCCCAGTTCATGAGCTAGCCTGGGAAAAGCCGGAGACACGCTGGCAACTCCCAAAACAGCTATCAAAGAAACTGCACAAATAATGTAAAAGTTTGTATCCATGTACAGAGTCTTTGGGGATTTCGGCTGCTTATTAGTGCTTGTTGGTTGCATAAAATTTATTTTTTTATATTAAATTTATTATGAATTCAATTGTGGGCATGGATGAACAAACTACCATGCCCGACAAGACGTTATGATGTCTTATGATTTTTTATTAGCAGAACCAAGGCGGCGTTGACGCAGCAAGAAACCAGCTCCCATTAAGCCTATGCCAACAAGCGTGGTGGAAGCTGTTGGTTCCGGAACTTTCTGGGGAACTTCAATAGGACCAGTTACTAAAGCTAGACCATTGAGGGTAATATTTTGTCCCAGATTGACTATGTCATCTTCAGAGAACAAGAGTGTGGCTGTAGCGTTCTCGAATATGCCCTCACCGCCAGTGATATTTACAATACCAGAACCTTTGGCTGTGAGGGTTTCAAAGTTAACTGCAGCGCTAGCATCACTAGTTCCAAACAACTTGTTCGTACCGCTACCGAACTGAATGTAGCCCAATGGAAAACCTTGTATGCCAAATGCCTCTGGATTGTTGTTAAAAGTAAGATTTCCATTGGCGTCAAGCACGGAGTATGTTAGACCCTCGTAAAGTTCTAAACCATACGGGGCGTCATCACTCACACCTACCTCAAATACTTGTGAAACGTCGCCAGCAATGGGCGTAATGTTAACTGTTGTCCGATAATAGCCAGTAAATGGATAGATGGTCTGTGCTGTTGCTCTTGCTGCATCTGAGCAAACACTAACTAAAGTGAGGGCTAGTGGAACCATCCACACCTTCAATGAACTGAGTATCATTAGCAATCCTCAAAGATTTAAAAATACTGTGTTTGACATTGAGTTGAATTTTCTCTTTGCCAGATATTTTCATAGCTTGTCGGCACTACAGACAATTACTGCCGTAATGTATCATTTTTACAATATCACGTTTAACAACTGTAAAAATGGCAAGTTTCCCTGTCAAAGATACGAGAGAGTAAGTGTGGAATCGTGCAGCCTTCAAGACTAATGCAAAAGATTACTAGATTGCAGTTCCAAAAAAGGGTAATCGGTGTATCCCTTTTCGTCTGGTGCGTAAAATGTTTTTACATCTGGCTGGTTTAAAGAAGCATCCAGTTCAAAGCGTTTTGGTAAGTCGGGATTAGAGATAAACAACTTACCAAAGGAAACCAAATCTGCATCACCATTGGCAAGTATGGTATCTCCCTTGGCATGGTCGTAACCGCCATTAGTAATTAAAGTTCCTTTGTAAATTTTACGGAAGTAGGGTGTTACCGGGTTCATCACATCGCGGGTTGCCAAATCACCCTCATTCGGTTCCATTAAGTGAAGATATGCTAATCCAAAGCGATTAAGAGCATTTATTGCATAAGCAAAAATTTCTTGTGGATTCGAGTCGCCCATCCCGTAGAATGTATTACTAGGTGAAAGTTTGATCCCAACACGATTTGCACCCCACACACTGGCAACTGCTTCCACGACTTCCAGCAAAAATCGTGCTCGATTTTCTATCGAACCACCGTATTCATCAGTGCGTTGGTTTGTCCAATCTTGCAAAAACTGGTCAATTAAGTAACCAAATGCCCCATGCAATTCCACACCATCGAATCCCGCAGCACGAGCGTTTTGTGCACCTTTGCGAAACTGCTCGACAATTTCAGGAATTTCATGTGTTTCTAAAGCACGAGGTGTTTCCATTGCTACTTTACCTATCGGAGTGTGCAGTTGCCCTGAAGCAGCAATTGCAGAAGGTGCAACTGGTAATTGTCCACCCAATAAAGAAGGATGAGAAACCCTGCCAGAGTGCCACAGTTGTAAGAAAATTCTTCCCCCTTTCTCATGTACGGAATCTGTCACTTGCCGCCATCCATCTACTTGTTCTGGTGAGTATATACCCGGGCAATTAATGTAGCCTAAACTCAGAGGTGAAACCATTGTGCATTCAGTAACGATGAGTCCTGCTGTTGCCCGTTGCGTGTAGTAAGTCGCCATCAATGAGTTGGGGATGTTGTCAATAGCTCGCAAACGGGTCATTGGTGCCATCACCATCCGGTTTGGTAGAGTGTAAGGACCAAGTTGAACGGGAGTGAAAAGATTGATATCGGAAGTCATATAAATTACCATTACTCCATTATTCTTGTTGACCTCGTTCCCGGGCTGGAGCTTGGGAACGCATAACTGTGGGCTGCTGCCTTAGCTGTTAACATATAGAGGCTGAGCCTCTAAGATTTCATTCCTTGGCTGAGCCAAGGAACGAGGAAACGAGGAAAGCAAACAAATTAATTACTAGGCTGAGTGTAGACGACTTCGTAAAGATGAAACTCGTTTTCAGCTAAACCTTGCCAATACTCATTCAAGGGCTTATATTTTGGGTCTTTGAGCAGTTCTTCAAAATCTGCAAAACTGCGCCACTGTCCATAGTTCACATTATGCACGCCATCAAGCGAACGGTGGAAATTAGCAGAAAGGAGTCCTGGATTTTGCAAACCGACTCCTACATATTCCCTTTCCAATTCCACTAAGCGCATCTGATTTTCTGGCTTGACTCGGAATTCTGCAAGGTGAATCAAACCGCCTTTAGAAATTTTAAGTGTAGTGTCATCTGGTTTAGAGACAACCACCTCGTAAACGTGCGACTCGTGAATCTGAAACTGGAAAAGTTTAGCTCCTTTTGCTTGCACTTCGGAATTGTTGATAAATGCTTGGTAGTCTTCCAGCGTTTTCCATTGGGCATAATTCATCACCCGGACGCCATCAATACTTTTGTGGATGCTAGATGAAACAAAACCAGGCTGATGCTTCACCGTTGTTTCAAGGAATTCGATGATAGTATCAATAAGTTCCTGCTGACGTTCCGGTTCTATGGCGAAGATAATGATCACCGTAATGACATCGTTGTTTTTGGCAATCGTAGGCATCGCTTTCTCTCCTGATGTGTTGGTGAATGGCAATTAATTGGAATCACGCAAAATTGGAATTTGAAAGCATCGTACCTTGTGTCATGCACTACTGCTACTAGCCATTTTTCTAGGTTGTTAATCACAAAAGTTATGCGAAACAGACATATTGTCTGACACAGGCGTCGTTGCTTGTTATCTGAATGATTGGCACACAATGTTTCATGATTTCTTGACACGAAAAACAATAGGTGGGGTACGTCCCCACCTACTCAGTTAATTTACCGACGAGTTTCAGTAGGAACTCTACCATCCTCAACGGGCTGTAGCCGTGGAGATTTATCGCGTCGTGTGAGGCGATCGCGAATTTTTCCAATCACTATGTACAGAATTGGCACAACAAACAGACTTAAGAAAGTAGAGACAAGCATCCCACCAACAACAGCAGTACCAAGGGATTTTCGACTAGCCGCCCCTGCTCCTTCTGGAAAAACTAATGGCTCAATACCTAGAATAAAAGCAAAAGAAGTCATGAGAATTGGTCGTAAGCGTTCTTGTGAAGCTTGGATTGCTGCTTTGGTAATCGAAAGCCCCTGCTCGTGTAGTTGGTTGGCGAACTCTACAATCAAAATTGCGTTCTTACTTGCCAAACCAATCAGCATCACTAAACCGATTTGACAATAGACATCATTAGCTAGACCCCGCAACGACTGTGCCGACAGTGCTCCCAAAATAGCCAGAGGGACTGCGAGCATAATAATCAAAGGGTCAACATAGTTCTCATACTGAGCCGCCAGCACTAGGAATACAAAGACAAGTCCCAAGCCGAAAATCAGAGGTGCTTGACCGCCGGACTGTTGCTCTTCAGCAGCAACTCCCGACCATTCATAACCAAAGCCTGCTGGTAAAACCTGCTTCGCCACTTGCTGCATCGCTTGAATTGCTTGCCCTGAGCTAAAACCAGGAGCGGCTGCACCGTTGATTTCAATTGAGCGGAACAAGTTATAGTGATTAATTGTTTGCGCCCCGGTATTTGAAGTCACTTTTACCAGATTGCTCAAGGGAATCATTTGATTGTTAGCAGAACGGACATACAGTAAACCAATATCCGCAGGATTTGAGCGAAACTGAGTATCTGCTTGAACATACACTCGGTAAGTTCTTTGGAGATAATTAAAATCGTTGACGTAGCGTGAACCTAAGTAACTCTGTAGCGTATTAAAGATATCGCCAACGTTGACTTGCAGCGCCTTAGCTTTGTTGCGGTCTACTTCAATCAAAAGCTGAGGCGTATTTGCGGAAAAAGTGCTAAATACAGCTTGCAATCCTGGTGTTTGATTGCCCCGTTGGAGTAACTGACCCATGACTTGCAGCATGGTATTTAAACCACTATTGCCTTTTCTATCTTGTAGCTCAAATTGGAAACCACCAAAACTGCCTAAACCTTGAATTGCTGGCGGATTAACTGGCAAAATTCTTGCTTCTGTAATCGTTGAGAACTTGCCTGCCAAATTTTTGATGATTCCCTGTGCTGACTGGCTAGCCTCATGGCGCTCGTCCCAAGGTTTGAGTGTTGTAAAAATTGCACCACTGTTGGCAGTGCTACCACTAAAACCAAAGCCACCAATCGCGAAAGTTCCCACAACTTCAGGCAATTTGAGAATTTCTGCTTCTACCTGACTCATGACTTTGCTGGTGTAATTGAGCGAAACCCCCTCAGGTCCCTGAATAATGGTGATGAAATAGCCTTGGTCTTCCTCGGGAAGAAATGCCTGAGGCACGCGGGTGTACAGCCAGCCGGTTAGCCCTAAAGACAAGATAAACAGCAACACTATGATTGCTGTAATACGATTTAAGCGGTAGAGAGTTCGCTCATATTTTCTGCGCGTCCAATTAATGAAGTTATTAAACTTTGTAAATACCCAGCCGAGCACACCGCCCGGTTTTTGTCCGCGACGCAGTAGCAGGGCTGAAAGGGAAGGAGTTAGAGTAAGGGCAAGAAAAGTAGAAATTGCAATAGAAAATGCTATTGTTAAAGCAAATTGGCGATAAATTTGCCCTGTAGAGCCTGGGAAAAAGGCAACAGGCACAAAAACTGCCATTAGCACTAAGGAAGTGGCGATGAGTGCCCCAAAAAGTTCACCCATTGCTGCGGAGGCTGCTTGACGCGGTGACATTTCCTCATCCTCCATCAGGCGAGTAATGTCCTCAACTACGATAATCGCGTCATCAACCACTAGTCCTGTGGCTAAAGTCAAACCAAACATGGTCAACGTGTTGATTGAAAACCCAAAAACCTTAACAAAGGCAAAAGTACCAATCAATGTCAGGGGAATGACAATAACGGGAATGAGAGTGGTGCGCCAGTCTTGTAAAAAGATAAAAATGACTATAACTACAAGGACAATTGCCTCAAACAGCGTCTTGAATACTTCGGAAAGGGATGCTTCCACAAATAAGGTCGTATCAAACGCGACCTGGTAGTCCATCCCAGGGGGAAAGTCTTGAGCAAGTCGCGCGATTTCGAGTTTGACTGCCTTAGCAACATCCAAAGCATTACTTCCCGGAGTCGGAAATATACCGATACCTACACCCTCTTTGGCTCTAAACCGTAGGAAGGAGCCATAGTTTTCTGCTCCCAGTTCTGCGCGACCTACATCTTTGAGCTTGATCAGCGTGCCATTTTGATCTGTTTTGAGAATCATGTCCTCAAATTCGGACGGTTCCTTGAGTCTGCTGAGGGCTTGCAGGTCTATTTGATACATTTGGTCTTTTGGAGCTGGTTGTTGACCAATTTGCCCAGCACCTACCTGTATGTTTTGTTCATTGAGGGCATTAATCACATCTTGGGCGGTGAGGTTGCGACTAGCAAGGCGGTTGGGATCAAGCCACAGACGCATAGCATAGCGGCGTTCACCAAAAATCCGCGCCTCACTCACACCGCTAATTCTTTTGAGAGCATCTACTATGTAAAGGTCAGCGTAATTGCTTAAAAATACGTTGTTGAACTCATTTTTTTCACTGTACAGCCCGATCGCCAACAGGATATTAGAAGACTGCTTGCTAACAGTGACCCCAGTCCGCTGTACCGGTTCTGGTAACTGCGGTTCAGCCAGCGATACCCGATTTTGGACATCGACTGCTGCAATATCCTTATTGCGAGACGCGTCAAATGTGACTCTAATCGTACTGGAGCCATTGTTACTACTACTCGAAGTCATGTACTTCAAGCCCTCGACCCCGTTGATTTGCCGCTCTAAGACAGTCGTCACCGTATTTTCTACGACTTCAGCACTGGCTCCAACATAGTTTGCAGTGACGTTAACTTGAACTGGGCTGATTTCTGGATACTGCGCCGTGGGTAGTGTGGGAATGCTAACTGCTCCAACTAGCAAAATAAGAATAGCGCAGACACTGGTGAAGACAGGTCGCTTGATGAAAAAGTCAACGAACATAAGTTATGGAGGAATGGTAAGTTGCACAACAGGGAGTAGGGGAAGTGGGCAGAAATTCAAAATTTTGAATTTTGAATTTTGAATTTTGAATTTTGAATTTTGAATTTTGAATTTTGAATTGATTTGTCCCCTTGTTCCTATTGCTAAGACTCAGGAATAATGGGAACGCCATCTCTAAGATTGAGTAGCCCCGAAACAATAATTCTGTCTCCTGGCTCTAATCCTTGAAGAACTTGGTAGTTGTTACCTGTAATGTTGCCTAGTTTCACGCGTTTTTGCCGAGCTACTAGTTGGAATGTTCGTTGTTGATTTCCTTGGGTTTTTTCTGCTTGAGGTTTTTCTCCTTGAGGAGGTTTTGATGGTGCTGGAACTGCTACATAAATAAAAGTTTCTCCTGCCAAATTAGTCACTGCTGTTGTTGGAACTAATACTCCTGGGCGCTGACTCCAGATCACTCTTGCGTAAGCAACCTGATCCGTACGTAATTCATTTTTAGAATTGTCATAGAGCGCTTTCACAAGTAAAGATTGAGTATTATTACTGGCATTAGGAGATATAAAAAATACACGGCTCATCCCTATACTCTTGCCTTGTGCATCCATCACCTCTACTGGTGTTCCTTTACGTAGTTGAGATCCTCGCTCAACAGGCACAGAAATATTCAATTCTAAAGGTTGGTTTTGAGTAATAGTAACTAATTGTGTAGAAGTATTGACAAAATCACCAACTTTCACTGGTATGTTTCCAACTGTGCCAGGAAAGGGAGCAGTAATTTTGTAGTACTGAAGCTGGACTTGTTGTTGTTTGATATTGGATTGTGCTTGCTTTAAAGATTTTTCAGCTTCGTTAATGGTAGCTTGCTGTGCTTTGATCTGGGCTTCTGTTTGACCCAGAGCAGCTAGTGATGTTGCGAGTTTGTTGGCATACTGTTCACTCGTCTGTCGAGAGACAGCTCCTTGAGACGCCAAACTGGTATACCTTTCGTAGTCTTGCTGGTTCAATTTCAAATCAGCTAGTTTAGACAACCGTTGAGCTTCCAAGGATCTGAGGTTAGCACGGGTATTCTCCAGTTGTGACTGAGCGACCTCAGCAGCAGCATCCACACTACCGACAGCTGCTTGTTGCTGTCTAGCGTCTACTTGGATAATCGGAGTTCCCGCAATCACTGTATCTCCGTATTTTACAAATACTTGTGCCACTTGACCTTGAACTCTCGGCTGAAGAGTCACTGATCGGCGCGATTCTACGGTAGCAAGGTACTGTTGACTATCCTCAATCATCCCAGCTTGTACTGTAGATATCTTGACTCTTGCTGCTGGCGGTTGAGCGTTAGCAGTTGCGGGTGCTTTGTTTTGAGGAGCCAGCCAACGCCAAAGTGCAAAACCTCCGCCTGCTAGTAGTAGGGCTAACAATAACCAAAGCCACCTTCGCTGTTTGCGGGGTGGCTCTTCTAATTGGGCATCTTGACGACTGTCTTCAAGATGAGTTTGAGGCTCAGGAGATTTCATGACTTACAGAGCACCTAAGAAGAAATAATCACACAATTTAATCAAAACAGGAGCCTTGATAGCAAAATTGCTTAGCTAGCATCAGGCTTTTACGGAAACCACTTAGTAGTCCATTTCAATATACTTCTTCCGTTTAGTTGTCTAATCTATCCAAAGGAGAATGATATAAATAAGCTTACATATAACTGTTCCATGTTGTCTTTTCTGTTCTTGCGAAAAATGTTTTAATCTTGCTATTACTCACCAAAATAATTCTAAGTCCCTAAGGAGCCACGCTCGTTGCAGAAATTCCCCTTCCTGCATGCAAACTGCCCTCCCTTATTCGCATATCTCCTTAAAAGACGCTCTCGTTAATCTCCGAAACTAAGCACATTCAAGTCATGATTTTGGCTGACACCGCCTGAAAAACTGCGTTTTTTATACATAATCTACGTAAATTGATACGTTCTGCAATTACAATAGTACCCTTTAGTTACTTGATTGAGAGGACTGGGGGAATCGCGCTCAGACTGCGGTCGAATTTATCTTCCTGCAAACACTTGTCCTGGATTTCTCGGTGGTGATCGACGTGGCAAAAGTCGTCAAAGCTGATTTCAGGAATATCAAATGAATGTGATGTAGGAGTAGACAGACAATAAATTTTTAAGGCTGAAAAATCAATGGCAATCACAGGAACTCCTACACCAGAACGTCAGACAGCACAAGGATATCGTATTCCTGATTATTCAAAGAATAATTATAAAGAATTGATGAATATCTTGCATGGTTTTGGATATGTAAACCCAGAAGACCAAAGCAATGATGTTGATAAAAAAGCTCTGATAGCTTTTCAAAAATATATGAAAATTACAGCCGATGGGGTGTATGGTCCAAAAACCCAAGAAAAACTTGCTGAAGCTATGAGAATTCTCCACGGAAACTTAAATACAGTTCTCAAGACAAACTTTTCCTTCAATGAACCATTTTATGGACCAAAAACGACTGATGCAGTTAAACAGTTTCAGCACAAGTACAACGTAGGAGCACCAGCAGGAGAAGCAAATTTAGTAACTCGTCAAAAACTTGCTGAACAAGCAAGTAAATAACTCGTTGAAATCTGCTAAGTAGCTCAACAAACGTAAAACGTAAAATGTCATTACGAGCCAAATCAAACCCTATGATCAAAGGGCAATCACGGTGAATTCAAGTAATTGCCAACACTCTATTTTACGTTTATTCATGTTGACCTACTTAGCCAGCACTCACAGTTTAAGACAACAAACGAGTACAAAACAATGCAAGGTAAAAAAAGACATTTCCAAGCTATAGGCTTATCTGTATCTCTCTTTGCCGCCTCTGCTATTGGCTTGCTGGCTAGCCACAGTGTTGTACAAGCAAAGAAGCCAGTTCCAAGACCCACAGTTGCCACAGTAAAAAGCATGGTAAATGGTGACCTCATGTGTTACGTCAACTTAGTAGATGAAAAAGGAAAACAGTATAACAGTGTCGGTGCATCGTTTGAGATTTGTGCAAATGAAAAACGTTTTTTAAACAAGAAAGTGCAGCTATCTTATAGCCAAGCTTCAGTCAATGATTGCCAAAGTGCTGAGCCTTGCGGTAAATCCCGAATAGAAACTCTCATTACGAAGATGAAAATCATCCGGTAATTGTATAAGCGAATTGGCAATTATTAAGAATCACAATCAAGTTACACACTATCAAGCTTATGAGGAAAATCAAGGATTAGAGGTAAATTGGTATCGCGATTAACTTTTTTACGAGGTCTACCCCTACCAGAGTAAGCAGTCTGAACTCAACTCGCTTGGCATATCTGCGGCTACGGTTGGGGCAAGTTGAATCAGATAGAAGCAGATCACGCTCAGGCAAAATCCTATGCTTTGCAACAAGTTTGTTTTTTTGAACTTCATAAGAGGTTTTAAGTAATATATTGATTGAGCTTTTCTGCTAATTTGGGACTTTTTACGAGCTGGTAATGTCCTCCATAAATTAAGTGTTTTTCTAAACCTCCAATTGCAAGAGTATCCCAACCACCAGACGAGTCTGCGGTCATTTCTTCAGGTTGAACGCTTGCGCAAAACAAGACAATCGATCCAGTATATGGTTGGGGGCGATAGCGAAGCCGCGCTTGGATGTTGGCTTGGAAGACTTGAAATAAGCGACGAATTTGTGCTAGTTCTAACTCCGGTGGTAGAACTATAGCTGTCTTAGCCTGCTCTAAAATATAAGTCAATTGTGCGTCTAATTCTAGTTCTTGTAGTTGAGCCAGTGATACTACCAACTCTTTTCCTAAAAGACTACCAAGGTCTTGGGCAAAGTAGTAGGAAGCTAAGGTAGCATCATCTAGAACCCGAACGCTTGACTTTTGTGACAAAATGCGCTTGCGTTGTTCCGATACCTGGTCTATTACTTTTGGAGTGTAGCTGTCGAGCAGTGCTAGCAACGCTACTTCTTGTCCGGAAACGGATAACTGTTGGGCTATCTCAAAGGCGATCGCCCCTCCTAAAGACCAACCTCCTATATAATAGGGACCAGTGGGCTGAATGGTTTGAATGGCTTTAATATAATGGGTTGCCATGTCTTCCACACAGGTCATCGGTTCTTGTTCCCCATTGAGTCCTACTGATTGCAGTCCATAAAATGGCTGTTCGTCACCGAGATGACGGGCTAAATCAGCATAGCAAAGGACATTACCACCAACGGGATGGACGCAGAAGAAGGGCGAGCGATTACCTTTTGGTTGAATGGGAACTAAGCAGGAAAATGGTTGCTCTTGATGCTGCTGTCCAATTGTTGCGGCTAAACCGGCAATATTAGGAGTTTTGAAGAGATTTTGCAAGGGTAAGTCTACAGAAAATTTGTTCTGCAACCGATACATCACTTGCAGCGCTCGCAAGGAATGACCACCCAGTTGAAAGAAGTTGTCGTAAATCCCGACATTTTCAACGCCTAGTACATCTTCCCATATTTTTGCTATTTCCCGTTCTACATCGTTCCGAGGTGCTACCCGTTCGCCTTTGTGAGGTATAATTTTGCCGACAAGCTTGTGAAGATCGATTTCACCGCTATCGGTAAGGGGCATTTCCTCTACTAACTGAAGCTGACAGGTGGTAGGAGTGCCGAAGCGATCGCACAGTGTTTGTGGTATTGCGGGTACTGTGCCTGTAAAATAGGCGATTAATTTTTCGCAACTATCACATTCGGACTGATAGCGTTGTATATTTGCCTTGTTGCCATCTATACCGATGGTCAAGCGTGTGGGTTCCAAACTCATTCCTGCCAAAAATGCATAAATTCCTTGCTGCTTCTCAATCGCATAGTAACCGCGATCGCGACTGAGTTGTTTCATTTCATAGCCCCGACTCATACCAGTTTCGTCCCACATACTCCAAGCAAAACAATAACTCTGCAAGGAACTGCGAGTTCTTTGGCAGTCAGAAAAAGCATCAAGAAAACTGTTGGCTGCGGCATAAGCACCCACAGTCGTCCCGCCAAAAAAACCGTTGATCGAAGAAAAGTTGATAAAAATACTATCAGGTTTATCTTTAATCAATTGGTGTAGTACCCACGTTCCAGATACCTTAGAACGCAAGGCTGTTGCCAAACCTGTCTGCGTTTCTGACTCTATTAAACTCTCACGGGCTACACCTGCCAAGTGAATAATCCCATCCAATTCGCCCAATGCAGATATGATGACTTCCATACCCGGGCGATCGCAAATATCGACTGTTTCATAAACTACAGTCCCATTTAGCTGTTGTAATTGCTCAAAAGCTGCGAGTTTTTCTGCCAGTAGCGGTGTCCGACCAACCAATAATAACCTGGCATGATAATTTTCCAGCAGGTATTTCGCAATTTCTACGCCAATTCCTCCCAACCCGCCAGTAATAAGATAGCTCCCTCCTGTTTTAAAAGGTAATGGTTGCTTAAATTCACTCTCCCAGTTTACTCGTAAAAGACGCGGAACCAAACGCTGTCCTTTGCGGTACGCAACTTCTCGTTCTCCTGTTATGTCTTGCATCTCCGCTAGAATATAATCCCCGTTGACTTCAACTAGATCGACATATAAATCAATATGACGACAGTTCAACCAAGGCATTTCTTGAGGGATCGTTTTCAGCAAACCAAGAACTGAAGATTTTTCATAAGCAATCTCCTCAGTAGTTTCTGTCAACTGGGTATGGCTGGAAATGAATAACAGTTTTACTGGGTTTTGTTCGCCTTGAACCTTTGCCAAAGCTTGTACCAAGAATAATAAACTGTAAACTCCGGTATTTTGAGCCGTTTCCAATTCTGCCAGACTGGAAATTTCTCCTTTATATTTGCTGTAATTCCATAAATGTATGATTTGCTCGATATATTTTTGCTTGGCTGTGATGCTTTCTAGTAGTAACTGATAATCTTCTGCTCTTTCTGGATTTATACTGTAGCTATCGTCGCTGATTTTCGCAAAAACCGAGCCTACCGATACTTTAATACAAGATTGATTTTCTTGCGTCAGTTGCTCGCCGATATAATCCCCCAAACCTAATGGATCAATAAAGACTAATGTCGGTCCTGTTGACACCGTCAATCGGCGTACTTGTTTTGTTTGCCAGACTTGGCGGTAAAACCAATCAGGAATTGTTTTGGCATTCTCCAACAGGATATCTACTTTTTTGAGAATAGAGTTGAATTCGCCTGTTTCTAATTGCTGACACAGTTGCGATCGCTGAATTTTGCCAATAGAAGTTTTGGGAATGGCGGTCTTGTCTACAGGCAGTAAATAATCAGGTTTAATGCCAATTTGACTGACAACTTGCTGCTGAATTTCTTCTAATTTTTCCCGCAAGAGACGTTCGTTATCAGCGAGGGGACTAGAGAAAAATATCGCTAATTTATCTCGTTCTACAGATACCGCAGCCGTGTATGACACTTCAATATCAGGAATTTTTTCGACAACGGCTTCAATTTCATGGCTGTAATAATTAGCCCCATTAATAATAATTACATCTTTTTGCCGTCCCGTAATTGTTAAGCGTCCCGCTTGGAGAAATCCAAGATCGCCTGTAGCGAACCAGCCATCTGTAGTAAAGACTTCTCCATTGAGTTGAGAATTGTTATAGTAACCTTGTGTGACCGACTCGCCCTTGACTTGTAAATACCCGACTGTCCCTTCTTCTAAAACCTGATTTTCACTGCTGACGATTCTCAAAGACACACCCGGAATGGGAAGCCCTAGTTCTGCAAAAATCGAAGTTGGGTTTTCTGACAAAAACTTGTCAGAAAAAGTCACACCTGAAGAAGTTTCTGCCATTCCCCAAGAGGAATGCATAGCAGAGGCAGATAATTGGTGGGGTTGAAATAATTCCCAAAATCTTTGGGCAGTTTGCGGTACAATTGGTTCGGCAGTATTTAGCAAAGACCTGACAGCAGACAAATTCCACTTCCGCTGTTTGATTTCATCAGATTGCTCGTTAACAAGAGTAAAGGCAAAATTAGGACTCCAAGTCGTTGTCACCTGATAGCGTTCCAACAAGTCAAACCATGTCAGCGGCTGATGTAAAACTACATCTGTGGGTGCGTGAATTTGCTCGCAACCGAGAAATACGCATCGGATACAACAGCGAATCAGAGGTCCGGGATGGTCTAGCGGTAACCAATTGAGAGATATATCTTCTTGAGTCAATTGGCTGACTTGGGAAGTAGCCGCCACGCTACTTAATATATTCCAATGACTTAGCATTACTCCTTTAGGCATTCCCGTACTTCCGGAAGTTAAGAGTAAAATTGCTAAATCATCTGGCTGACTGAGATGATAACTGGGATCGGGGTCGTACTCGTGGAGGCGATCGCAACTTTCCACTTGAAAATTCTCTAAACCCAGAAGCCCCGACAAAGAAGCGATCGCCTCCACCAGTTCAATGCTTGCCAGAATGATCGGCTTTTCCAGCATTTGCCAAGCATTGTGCAATTTATTCACAGCATTATTGACTTGGCTGTAGGTAGGGGCGATCGCCAGGGGGACAGGTACAAAACCTCCCAGAATACAGCCCCAAAATGCTGGAATAAAATCTTGCGGATTTTTGATTTGCAGTATAACTTTATCTTGGGGTTGGAGACCGAGTTTTTTCAAGCCTGCATTGATGCGTTGTGCCTGTGTCAGCAAATCCTCATAGGATTGAAATAACTCGTTACCATCGCGCTGTATATATATAATAT
>NZ_QMEB01000437.1 GCF_012912135.1 Brasilonema bromeliae SPC951
TCATAATTATTTTATTTTTCTTTAACAACTCATTGCGTTTATGGATCGGACGAGTGCTGTAAGTTGAGAGTGCGATCGCACTTGTTTCAGCTTTATTTGGGTTTCAAGATAGCTAAAGTGGTGCTATCAGCCTATTTTCTCCAATAGTGCTTCGTTGATAACTGTTTGGTAGCCTATTCCTCGTTTTTCTGCCTCTTCCTTTGCCCAGGCTATGATTTTAGGATGAAATCTGATGGAAATCGGCTCATACTTTTCCTCTTCATCCTTAGCTGGTCGTCCGCGCTTCCTGAGTGTAATCCCAAACTGATCCGCGATCGCATCTCTGAATTTTTGGTTTTCTTCTGGTGTAACTTGTCTTGCTCTTTCAAAAGGAAACTCAGATTCCTGATTCATATTGTTGACACTCCCTTTTTGTCGCTTTTCTTGCACTAATTATCCTTATTCGCTCACCTCGCATGGTAAAAACAACCACAACAATTGAGCCATCTTCCGCTTCACCAATCGCCCATTCCCTTTCTTCTCCTTGAGAATGACTAGAGTCCTCCGTAAATAGAAGATAGGGATCGGCAAAAACTGTTAGAGCTTCCTCAAATTGAATACCATGTTTTAAAAAATTTGACTCAGCTTTATTCTCGTCCCACTCAAAACGTATTTATAGTATATACCAAAAATATTTGCCTTTGCTATCCTACACCGACTTGAACTTTGGGACGAAGTGCATAGAAGCGATAGCTTCGCTGCAGCATAGCGGCAGATCGCGTTTGTTGGGTTGATGGGAGAGTGCGTTAGCGAAGCTGAACGAAGTTCTAGCTTGTGCGACGTGAGTGCGATCGCATTTATTAGGGTTGGGAACTGTAACTTAAAATCTGTAAATATCTGGACATAGCTTCCGGAATGGGTACATAATGAAGTGTAGTCCTTACAAGTTGCACTTGAAATGG
>NZ_QMEB01000438.1 GCF_012912135.1 Brasilonema bromeliae SPC951
AGTTTCAAATTAGATCCCCCCAACCCCCCTTCCAAAGGGGGGCTAATATTGCCCTGTTTATAAGCAGGGCGAGGAGGGATCTGCTGATACCATTCCAGGTATGCCCGTGGTGATTCAAAAAATCCTTGATAGTCGGGATGTAACAACCCCATATTCGGGGTTTCGACTGGCGGGGGAATTTCACCTACCTTAAGACTTAAATATTTTTCTGCCAATGTCCAGAATAAAGCAGCAACGTTTTCTGGTCCACCAGCATTCCAGTAACCATATATAATAAGCCAGTTGCGTAAGTCTTGCACTTTTTGCACTGGCACATATTTCAATAGTTTTGGTCCTATTTTTAAAAAGCTAATATAACCTGCGAGTTTATCTTCCTCTCGTCCGTTGCTGAATTTGTCTAAGATAAATTTAACTGGTTTGGGCATTCCTTTGGGTTTATCGCCGATGGCGAAAGCACCCAGTTTGGTTAAACTCAGCAATTCCAAGGCTGACTCAAACACGAGGCGGATGGGGATATGGGAGATGCGATCGCGCAACCACAATACCTGATCATAATCAAACAGCAAGCTACCAAAAAACACATCAGCATCTTTTAGTGCGGCTTCCACCTCAGTGCGTTTGGTGGTGATGTCGCGATCGCTAAACACACAAATATCCAACTCACTGACACGAGAAGTCGCCAAAAAAGCTGCCTTCCGATACAAGTCGGCGTTGAATGATTCAAATCCAGCAATTAAGACGATACGTTTCATGTGTTGAGATAGAAAGGTTAGGGTTTTCTATCTCTATATTGTGACCGATAATTCCGAACAGGGTACAAGCCCCCAACAGTTATCAGTTATCAGTTACCAGTTATCAGTTACCAGTTACCAGTTATCAGTTACCAGTTACCAGTTATCAGTTATCAGTTATCAGGTAGGAAACGGACTCGTCCACCCC
>NZ_QMEB01000105.1 GCF_012912135.1 Brasilonema bromeliae SPC951
TTAGTCTTCTAGAAAACTAGACCTCTTGTCTATAGCGGTTTTCGGCTTGAGTGTAAGACAAATCTTGTGGAGTGGGCTTCTTAGCTTCCCGGATATAAGACAGGCGCTAATCCCATCCCACAAGATAGGAGAACCGTAATTTGATTCAATTAAGAACCGTTATAGTCATCGGGTAACGAATGCAATTTTATACTAGCTTATAGGTGTCTGCGCCATTCTTGCCGCCATGCGAGACTTAAACGCTTCGATCATCTCTGGTGTAGCTTCAGTAGTTTGCCACGCTGGACGTACCATCAAGCGATCGCACCAAGCACTTAATTTTGGATAATCACTCAAGGACACACTTCCTCTCGGCAACCAAGGTACTACAGTTCCAGCCACAACCTCGGCTAAAGTTAGGTTTTGACTACCAAAGTAAGGGCGTTCATCTAATAAATTCTCAAAAAACTTCAGTACCGTTGACGCTTTCTGTTTTGCCTGCTCAATTTTTTCGGGATTTCCTTCTCCTAAGCCTAACATCATCGGAAATAGTGGAGATATAGCAGGCAATAACTCATTCACGGTGACGAGTTGTGCCATTCGGGCGATCGCCAAATCCTTCGCATCAGTTGGCAACATCGCAGGCTTAGGGTACTTCGCCTCTAAATAATCTAAAATTGCCAAAGATTCCACTATCTTAAAGCCATCGTCTACCAAAACTGGAATATGGTGGAAGGGGTTAAGCGCCAGATATTCTGGTTGAAACTGTTCGCCATCCAGTTTCACCTCCACCAATTCAAACTCAAGTTCTTTCTCCAACAGAGTAATCCAGACACGGCGCGAATTTGGAGAAATCGGATCGTGATACAGCTTCAACATAGAAAAAACTTACAGTTTTATAAATAGGGTGGGCATTGTCACCCTATACCCTACACTCAATGGAATGACTCTAACAACAAACAAAGAAAACTTGGAATACAATTCAAAGCTATTTGTGTTACTGTGAACAACTTAAAATTGCCTTCTTTGCCGGATATGGCAAATATTTGGCAGGAAACTCTCCAATGGACTCCTACTGTCCAACAGCAAGTGCAATTCCAACAGCTTTACGAATTCATACTACAGGGTAACAGCCAGCTTAATCTAACTCGCATTACCGATCCTCAAGAGTTTTGGGAAAAGCATCTTTGGGATTCTCTACGAGGAATAGCCCCTCTATTAAGAGATGGGGGAGATGAGGATGTAATTTGTGCCCCTACTCCTCCAACTTCTCTATCTTTTATAGATATCGGTACGGGTGCGGGTTTTCCGGGAATTCCGGTTGCGATCGCTGTAGCTAATAGTATTGTAAATCTACTTGATTCAACAAGAAAAAAAATTGCTTTTCTTGAAGAAACAAAGGCTGCGCTTGATTTGACTAACGTTAAAACTTTGACTGGTAGAGCAGAAGAAGTCGGTCAACAACCCCAGCACCGACAAAATTACGATGTCGCCCTCATTCGCGCTATAGGGACAGCTTCTGTGTGTGCTGAATATGCCCTGCCGTTACTTAAACAGGATGGTTTAGCTGTAATCTACCGGGGAAATTGGACAGAAGAAGAAACAAAAGTTCTAGAAAATGCCGTTGACCAGTTGGGTGGCATTATTGAATTAGTTGACAAATTTACAACTCCCTTAAGTGGAAGCATTCGTCACTGTCTTTACCTGCGGAAGGTAGCAACTACACCAGTCCACTTTCCCCGTCCTGTTGGTGTTCCTACCCAAAAGCCGCTTTAGAAAAGTGAGGGACTAAAGGAAAGGGAGAGTAAAGAAAAATTCCCTCTTTCTCTCCCTCTCTCCCTTATCCCCTACGCCGCTTTACCCCCCTCTACAAACCGTCTATTAATTTCCTCCCAGTTCAAGACATTCCACCAAGCACTCAAGTAATCAGCGCGGCGGTTCTGGTACTTGAGGTAGTATGCGTGTTCCCACACGTCATTGCCCATAATTGGGTAGTTACCTTCACTAAGGGGACTGTCCTGATTGGCTGTGGTTGCGACTGCAAGCTTTCCATCTTTGCTGCGGACTAGCCAAACCCATCCACTGCCAAATTGACTTGCACCAGCTTCGTTAAACTGCTTTTTAAAGGCAGCAAAATTGCCGAAGTTTTGTTTGATTGCGTCTGCGATCGGTCCTCTAGGTTCTCCACCACCCTTCGGCTTCATGATTCTCCAAAACATCGAGTGGTTCACATGACCACCACCATTATTGCGTACTGTTTTACGAATATCTTCTGGCACACTGTTAAGGTCACGCAGCAGCTGTTCAACAGTTCTGCTTTTGAGTTCTGGATTTTTGTCTAATGCTGCGTTTAAGTTTTTTACGTAAGTCGCATGGTGTTTATCATGATGAAACCGCATTGTTGCGGCGTCTATGTGTGGTTCAAGCGCCTCGTAGGCATACGGTAACGCAGGTAGCTGGATAGCCCCTGTTTTGCCGGGACTTGGTTTGTTTTGGCTTGGCGCATTTTGTGCTAAAGCACAAGCGTCTAAAGTAAAAGCACCCGCACTAGCCCCGAGTAAAACTAAGAAATGACGACGAGCAATAGCCATAATAGTGACTGTGGCAGAAAAATGTTATCTTCAGTTGTTATTTTCTGAAATTTAGACTAAAAACTATATCGATTTTCAATTTTAACCATAAGTAGACCCAAACACGTGTCAATTCTTAATACTGAATTTTAATAGTCTTAAAAAATGCTTTTATCATTATAAATACTGCTGCTTGTGTCCAAAAGTACTTTTTGCACCTTTAACTTTGCGATAACCGCTGCACAGCTTCACCTGCTAACATCTGATGTGCTTGTGCAAGAAGGCGAGGAATTTTGTCAGCATGAGGACTGTAACTAAGACATTGTTGCAAGTCTAGTGTATGTACCTCGTCTGCTTTGTTACCAGGAAACCAATGACTCGCATTGCCAAGTAGGTTGTAGCGCATTTTGGCATATTCTAGTAAGTCGTAGGCGATCGCCAAATTTCTTAACCATAAAATCACTGGAATATTTATCTCATCAGGTGTTTCCTCAAAAGTGGGTAAATTGAGGTGCCAAGTTTTCACCCAGTCTTCCCCCAAGGTAGCAATAGCTTCTTCCTCTAGGCGTGTCAAAATTGGTGACAAAATTTCAGATGCATTCTCCAACAAATCTAAAGTTTTCAGGTGTTCGTCAAAATCTTGTGGTTTTGCAGCCCCCAGACTCAGAGTATGTACCTGAGAGTGACTTAGACAAAACAAATCATTAAAAACCATCGGACTCAAAGGAGTGCAAAGATTAATTAATTTTTGTGGTGGTTTATATAGCATCCCTCCTTTATCAGATGGACTAATAATAAATACACCCATATCTTGGCTATTTGCTGCTTCAATAGCAGCCCAATTTACTTGATTGATGTAATACCAATGCAAATTGACGTAATCAAATTGATTAGTATGAATGCTTTGAATAATGATATCTGTTGATCCATGTGTGGAAAAGCCGATAAACCTGACTTTTCCTTGTGCCTGAAGTTTTTTTGCTACCTCCAAACAGCCGCCAGGACGGATAGTATAGTTTAAAAACTCAGCATTATTGATGCCATGTATTCCAAGCAAGTCAACATAATCTAACTGAAGATTTCGTAGTGAGGTTTCAAAATCATGCTGAAATTCTTTTGGATCTTCCTGAGGACCAATTTTCGTTTGAACAATTAACTCTTCGCGGGGAAACGTTGGTAAAATTCTCCCCAACTGCATTTCTGAACTACCATAACCACGGGCAGTTTCAATGTGATTAATTCCTAATTCAACAGCCCGTCGAATCGTTGCTTCTAGATTTTTCTGGTTATCAGCAGGTATTTGCGACTGCGGGACATCCTGCCATTTATACTGGTATCTCATGCCACCGCAGGAAAAAACAGGCATTTTTAATTCTGTGCGTCCAAATCGTCTGTATAACATCAGTGGATTCATGAGCGAAATCAAAAAAGAATTACAGCTACGGAAAATCCGAAGGCGATATTTAAGTTTAAACCTACTTTAACCTAAGCCCACGGTTTGAGTTACAACGGTTATGCTGGTAAAAGTGGCGGCTAACACAACACTTTTTTGAGTGTTAGGTTTCTTCCACACAAAATTTTCCACGGGTTGTACTCTCCCTAATATGTGAGGATATAACACCAGACTATAAGCGCACAAAAGAGATTAAAAGAAGGTGTTGAAGTGAAGACACTTTTGGTTATCGCCATTGGTTTCTTACCGTCCCTATTATCCCTGTGGTTGATGCGTAAAACCGAGGCTAGAACACGTTCACGGTTTAGACGAGCCGCTGCTACTATTTATCCTGTAGGGCGAGTGCAACAAAATAGGGTCAGTAATGATAGTGATTGTACAGAACGTAGTGCCTTTATGGGCGATCGCTATTATCTCGAAGGAGTCGGTTACCTTGTGGGCGACATCAGCTGCAAATTTAATGCTCGTTCTGGTTACTTGCGCTGTGCTGTCAATCCCACCGGACCATGTGAAGGTTGTCGGTTATATCAAGCAACGGAAACTGTTTCTAGAGAAAAAAGCTCATCTGAGTTGATGTAGTCAGTGGTGAAGTATCAAAGACGGGTTTTCCCGCCCTGATAGACTTCAACCTTGCATCAGTGCATTTAACAACTTATCAACACCAAATCGTATTGGATCTGTACAGGGTATTCCAGTTTCTGTTTCAGTTTTCGCGACAGCATCCAATGCTTGTGATTCATCTAAATCCTTCGTGTTCAAAGATATGCCAACAACAGGTACAGATGCAAATGCACCACCTGCACGGGCAACAGTTTCATAAAGTTTTACGACTTCTGATAAAGGCGGAATGGGTACACCATTAAGCACCTCAGTTTGTCCAGCACGATGGACGAGTATCATCTGCGTTGGTTGCGATCCTCTGATTAAGGGTAGCGTTGCAGTCGAACCGGGGTGCAGTAAGGAACCTTGTCCTTCAATATGCAAAATGTCGTAGTTTTTACCATAGCGCATGACCACCTGTTCCACAGCACCAGCGGCAAAGTCAACCCTGACTGCATCCAATGGCACACCATCCCCTTCTAACATCAAACCAGTTTGACCTGTGGCAATAAATTTAGAACGCAAACCCCGCAGGCGTGACGCCCAATGTAACTCCAAACTGGTTGACATTTTGCCCACTGACATGTCAGTACCTACAGTCAAAACTCGCTGACATGCTAAATTACGTGCCAAACCGCTAGCAACATCTAAGTTAGGTGGTTCTTTCCTTACATCCCAAATCACTTGCCCTGGTTTCAGCAATGCTTTTAAGTCTGGCATACTTGCCAATGGCGTGTGCAAACCGTTGACTATTGACATTCCCGCTGATAAAGCGTTCTTAAGTTCATGCCAATAATCATCTGGCAAAACACCTCCTTTAGGGGCAATGCCAATAACCAAAACCTGAGGCTGATATTCTAGCGCTGCTGCAACTGATGCCACTATTGGCACATCACGCTTGATACCCGTTAACTCAGTTAAAGATTTGCCTGCATATTCGCGGTCAATCACTGCGACAATTGGGGCTTCACTGTAGCGTAAAATTGACAGCCCAGTTTTGCCATGACGTCCCAGAAGTTCGTTATGTAGTAGGACAGCTACTCGTTGATTAAGCGCCAGACGCACTATTTTGTACCCCCAACCCTGGTAAATCGTTTGGTAAAATTTTCCCCTCGTGCATGTATGCACCTGTAAAAGGGTCATCTGTTAAATTTAAGTGACTATCTAAGTCGAGATAGTCAGCTAATGGCGCAAGTTGTGCTGCTGCTGTATTCGCTAGCGTACTGTCAGAATAGCAACCGAACATCACTTGCAACTTATATGCCCGTGCCGTATGTACCATTCGCATTGCCTCAGTTAAACCCCCTGATTTCATAAGTTTGATATTAATCCCATCTACACAGCTTGCCAATTTGGGAATATCGGAGCTGTTAAAGCAACTTTCATCAACAAAAATAGGTAAAGGAATTAGCCTTTTTAGTTCGGCTAAATGTTCTTCCTGCCCTTTTGGCAGTGGCTGCTCTACATACTTTACACCGATATCAGCAAGCCAATTGCACATAAATACTGCATCTTCCAAACTCCAACCCCCGTTTGCATCAACGTACAAGTCTCTAGCTGCTGCTTCTTCTCGCACTGCTATTAACATTTTTCGGTCTGCGTCAATACCATCCGGACTACCTAACTTTACCTTGAAAACACGGACATTCGTGAACGCGAGCCAATCTCGCGCCCTTGCTCTTGCGCCTTCTGGCGAATTGATACCAATTGTGACTGAAGTCGGCACTATGGCATCGCGATTGAGTCCCCAAATTTGCCACAAGGGTAGCCCCACACGCTTTCCCAACCAGTCGTGCATTGCCATATCCAGCGCTGCGACAGCAGATGAAGGTAGTAAAGCTTTTCTTAATATTTGCTCAATTTCTTGTCGTTGCAATGGACTAAATGCTTGGAAACAGGGCGCTACTTGCAGCAAAGCATCTTTTATAATCTCAGTTGACTGCGGATGAGTGCCTACATTGAACGGCGATGCTTCCCCCCAACCTTCGATACCATCGTGCAAAATTCTCACCCATATATTCGTGGTTTGTGCCGTTGTACCACGACTAATGGTCAAAGGAAAACGCTTATTGACAGTAAATATTTCTACTTTGATTTGCATAATTACGCTTAATATTGCGGTAGAACCGCTGACTTTCAACAAATCAAAGCTTATACTACAGCGTTTGTGCCGTTGTGCCACGACTCATGCTTAAAGAAAAGCGTTACTTATATTCAGCTTTATGTAAATAAATATTTCAATTATTAAAACGAACATAAAGAATTAGCTAGACTTTGATCATTCTTTAGATTCTCTTAACAAAATTTTCTCCGTACTTCTAATCAAGTCTGTTGCGGGTAGTCATACCTGCAACCTTTTTGTGAGTTAGAAGCGAGATTGATATAGCTCTAAAAGAATACTTTTTTGATTTGCTTTGATATCTCTCATTTTTTAGAAATTCCTATGACTATCGTTCCAGGTACAGTTGTTAAACTCCCCAACGGTCGTAACGGTCTGGTTATTCCTTCGCCCTGGTGGAAACCCGGTAGTGTGTTAGTGAAGTTACCGCGTGGTAAAAAGCGATGGTTCAGGGTAGATGAGTGTATTCCCATACCCTCAGGCTGGTGAGTCGCGATCACTCAAACATTGAAGAAGAAGTCAGAATTCAAAATTCAATCAGTGGGGGATTTAGACGAAGGATCTAAATTCAAAAAAGACAAGGATAAAAACGCGCCGAAGACTTTATCGCTGGGGTTGTTGGGGTAGCGATCTGCGCTCCGCGCAGCAGCGAAGCTATCGCCCTCACAAAAAGGTGACTCTTGAGCCTATTCCTCTTCTAAAAAAAACGATTTGATATCCTGTTTGTTGAATTGCTGAAAATTCTTGTATTGTTGGTTGTCCGGAAGTGGCAATCAAATCTGATATTTTTATATAGTTATAAATGTCTTCAATTTTATTATCCATAATATTTACTGATAAGATGTCGCTTACTGATAGTTTTCAACCAGAGAGATTTTCTGAGCAGCAACTTTTGGAAAAACTAAAAGAGAGCACGGAGGGAATTTTGTGGTCTAGCGAATCAGACTATCCATTAGAAGTCGTCTTTTGGGAAACTAGCACAATTAGCCCGGAGAAACTGTTGCAATTGACAAACAAACCCCCTGATACTGTAGTCACAGTCCAAGAAGGAGATAAGTTTTTTGCCAAGTTATTCAGGCAATATAAGCAATACATTTCCGAATCGAGTGATGAGGAAAGTGAAAAAGAATACAAAAGCTGCCTAGTAAAATGTCAAAAATTGGCTGACTTGCTCAAAGCCAATCTGACTGATATTCAATACTTTGATGTTGGTGGAAATCAATCAGAGATACATTTATATCTGATTGGCAAGTCTCCATCAGGCAACATATTGGGATTGTCAACAATCGGAATTTATACGTAACGAAATCATCAGTAACGTATTCTTCGTTATCATGCATGAAGATTGGCTTGTTCTTGCAACCACGGGTCAACAGGTTCTCCATCTTTACGACGCAATTCAACTTCAACAACCATAACTGATTTAGAACCAGGAGGTGCTGGTTTTTGATGAAAAATAATATCGTAATCTGCAGGATTATGATGACGTTCTTTTAACCAATCATGCACTTTTGTTGTCGCGAAAAATGATTGCCCGTTCTCAAACATCCGGGTAAGTTCCATCTGTAGAGTGTAAGGATTGAGTCTGCCCATTGTTAACTACCTTTGTTAATAATGATTTATGATCCAACACTTGCTGGGGCTAGCACCCAGATTTACCTGGCTTAAATTTCAGCCGCTGCTCGCTCTATCAATCGACGTGCTAAAGTTTGTGTACCTGTATGCTCGTAGTAATTCGTTGATATATCCAGCAACGCAGCAACGAAGTCTAGCTTATCATCAGCAACATCGACAAAACTTTGCAAGTGGTTGACGACCTTTTGTGGTGTCAAATGCTTTGAAGTAATTAGACTAGTCATCCAACCACTCACTGAATTGAAGCTTTCGCCAATAAAGTTGAGTTTGCTACTGGAATTGTTACCTGGAATTTCTGCTTTGATATTCGCAAAGGTCGAGTTTTGCTCTAACTCCTGAGGACTTATCTGATTAATTCTAGATAGTGCGCGGTTAATGAAGTCTGGACCTAGGGGTATCAAACCATCAAAGCAAACTAATGCAGCCATGCGGATGAACGACTCACCGCTGTATTCACCCAAAGACTTGACAAAATCCCCAATACTGTTTCCGGGAATACCGTTAATTTGGCAGAAAGCTACTAACTCAACAACTAGTTTTAAGCACAAATCTATGGTTTGTGCTTTATCAGCTTTGGGAGTGAGTCGGTTTAAAAAACCCAAAAGGGGAACTTTCTCACCCACTTTGTTTGCTAAAGCAGCTGCACCAAGTGCTTTATCTGTGCGTTCAACGGTCTGATAAAGCCACATGGCTCGTTGATATCCTTGAGAGCGATCGTTGTACAGATAAACGGCTCGTTCGCCAATTTGTTGAATCAGCCTTTCGTCGGTTTCGCCAGTTACAGTTTTGATGGTATTAACAAAGCCAACCACATTTTGCCACTCACCGGGAGCAATAAAATCGAGCGCGCGCAATGCAGAAACGGTCAAATTGCTGCTTGGTAGTTCATCAACTAATTTAGAAATTGATTTGCTCACAAATAGACCTCTTAAATTGTTTTTTGGTTACTCAGGATAGAGAATGTGTCTGAACGATAGGCGCGCGGCGCGGCTAACCAAAAGTGCGATGGCGATCGCCTACGGCGGATACTCCCCACCATCCCACCTTGCGCGACTCCAGAAAGGAGAATCGGCTTCGCCGGACACTCCATGTCATAGCACCTCGGAGTGACTTTGAAGTAATGAGCGCATCCACGCCTGTTAGATCTTAACTTTTCTTCTACGAATGTAAGGGTTCGGAAAACCTCATAACCTATAGTTGATGAGTTGCACTCAAAGTTAAGCTGTAGCTAAGGAAAAGCGTAAAAGCTTTCTAAGTACGGTAACCTGTAATGCGAAATCTATTAGGTAATCGTTAAAATCAAAACAAGAAAGCGAATTGAGGAGCCACCAACGATGCAAGTTACATACGATTCTGATAAGCGCAAATTGCTATCATCTCTGTGTCATGGGGCGATTTTTTTTAGTACAGCATTATTTTCGATTGGTGTTCCAATTATAATTAACTTAATTTCTGACGATCCGGTTGTTAAAAGCAACGCTAAAGAATCTATTAATTTTCACTTTAATGTTTGGTTTTGGGCAATACTAATTGGAGTTCCAATCGGGATTTTATCTTTTCTCACATTCGGTCTTGGCGGAATTTTGTTCTTCCCCGTTGTTGCTTTTGGCTTTTTACTGCACTGGGGACTGACAATTTGGGCGCTGTTCCACTGTTTCACCAACCCTGATGAACCGTTTCGTTATCCATTTATTTTTCGAGTTTTCTAATTATATTGACTTAAGATAAAGTTTTTTTTGGAAAAGGGATTGAGATAAAAATCCCTTTTTATTTTTTGGATGCGTAGACTACTCTCCCCAAGCCTACGACACATCGGAACCTCACCCTGCCCGACAGGGCAGGGTGAGGTTTTGAGCAAGATGTGTGTACATAGTAGCCCCGCAAGCTGTCTTCGGGCAAAGGTTCATCAAAATCATCAGGTACTGTAAATTCTCCAGCACACAAACCAAATGGTCGTAATTGCTTGTTAGTATTTGTAATTGGTTTTAGTTCGGCAATTGCTTTGTCTGCTTGGACAATGACAAAGCTTTTACCTGCTTGAACTTGATTAAGGTACTTTAAGGGATCTCGTTTGATATCGTCAACTGTGACTCTCTGCATCCTTTGTACTTCGGCGTAGTGGTGTAGAGATAGTACATTCCTTAAGCCAATTTTAGTATAAAGTACCTACCCACAAGGGTGAAGCACTTACTCAGTAATTTAGACTAAATTGGGAAATATTGCCCAACACTGTTATTTAAAAAGTCAAAAGTTTCTTATGGAACCATCACCACACGAACTAAACCAACCCAAATCAAAAGTAGAAAGTCCTACCACGTTGCTTAAGCGCTTTAGTGCTGGGGCGGCAGTCGGACTGATAATTGCTGCATTAAATTGGGGTAGCTATGCCTATTTTTTTGACAATCCCATACCGCTAACCAATGGCATTATATTCTGTTTGGGACTGACAATCATCTCCGGGTTAATGACACTCAAATGGGGCTACAACACATTGGAGTCTTTGTTGCAGTTATTGTCGTAGTGTTAACAGACGTATACGGGGTTTTCTGTTCCAATGCTTACCTAACCCAGCCTACAAATTTATTCAAAGTTTTTAGGCAGGCAAGATGCCTGCCCTACAAGAAAATACAATTAACCCAAAGCCGATCGCAACTCACTCCGCGCTTGTTCCAACGCCTCTGGTAATTTACTCGCATCGCGTCCGCCTGCTTGTGCAAGATTCGGACGTCCGCCGCCACCACCGCCACAAATTTTGGCGATCGCACCCACAAATTTCCCTGCTTGCAACCCTTTCTTGTTCACTTCTGAACTAAAAGCCGCAACTAAGCTGACTTTCCCTTCTTCTGGAACAGAACCCAGCACCACCGCACCATTGCCAAGTTTTTGCAGCAAGCGTTCGGCTACAGTTTTTAAGGACTCTGGATCAACGTCTTCCATTTTGGCGATGAGAATTTTATAATCGCCGATGGACTCGACTGTTTGCAGCAAACTATCTGATTTGGCGATCGCAAGCTGTGACTTAAGAGTTTCTAATTCCTTCTGGCTGGTTCTAAGTTCGTTTTGCAGAGTTGTAATTCTGTCGGGGAGTTCTTCGGGTCTTACTTTGAAGCGATCGCTCAAATCTTTCACGACTTTATCCCGTACATTCAGGTAATCTAGTATCGCAGCACCAGACACAGCTTCAATCCGCCGGACTCCTGACGCCACACCAGCTTCAGAGATAATTTTGAAAACGCCTATCTCCGCAGTATTACTTACGTGCGTCCCACCACACAGTTCCATCGATACACCAGGAAAGTCAATCACGCGCACTTCTTCGCCGTATTTTTCCCCGAACATAGCGACAGCACCTCTGGCTTTTGCTTCTGCTAGAGGCAAAATTTCCACTTTGGCAGAATGTGCTTGGGCTATCCAAGAGTTCACCAGTTCCTCAACTTGGTGTATTTCATCTGGTGTTAAAGGACGCGGACAGTTGAAGTCAAACCGCAACCTGTCAAATGAAACGAGGGAACCTGCTTGCGATATGGAGTCATCAACAATTTTTTTCAACGCTGCTTGCAGTAGGTGAGTTGCGGTGTGGTTCGCTTGGAGACGACGACGACAAGCTTTATCAATTTGCGCGGTCACAGCATCTCCTACTCGGATTGTACCGCGTTCGATGCGTCCGAAGTGCACAAAGAAATCAGATTCTTTTTTCACATCGTGAATTGTCACGAGGACACCATCACCAGAGAGATAACCGCGATCGCCAATTTGTCCCCCCGACTCTGCATAAAATGGAGTTTGGTCGAGGACAATTTGCACGTCTGTTCCGGTTTCTGCTTCTTCTTGGGAGACGCCACCAATCAACAACACTTCGACTTTGGATGTCGCGACAGGTTGGGTGTATCCGATAAATTCTGTCGCTTGGATATCTTCTGCTAGCTTGTCCAGAGAACCTTGCACCGTTAAGTCGATTGTTTTGTGTGCTTCCTTGGCGCGTTCTACTTGCTTTTGCATTTCGACATCAAAACCCGCCTCATCAACCGTGAGGTTATTTTCAGCAGCAATTTCTTGAGTCAGTTCTAGAGGGAAACCGTAAGTATCGTACAAGGTGAAAGCACTTTCCCCACTAATTTGGGTTGCGCCTTTGCTTTGCACCTGTTGGATAATTTCTGCAAGCAGTTCTTCACCGCGTTCCAAAGTTTTCAGGAAGCGAGACTCTTCTCGTTGCAGTTCTGCTTTGATGGCGTTTTCTCTTTGCCGGACGTTGGGGTAAGCTGATTCGGAGAGGGCGATCGCAGTCTCAGCAACTTGGGTAGTAAACTCTCCACCAATTCCAATCAATCTTCCATGACGGACAACCCGACGAATCAGGCGGCGCAGAATATAACCTCGTCCCACGTTTGAAGCGCGGATTTCATCGGCTATCATGTGAACGACTGCACGAATATGATCTCCAATCACTTTTAAGGAGACTTTGGTTTTCTCGTCAGCTTTGGTGTAATCTATCCCAGCAATTTCTGCTGCTGTTTTGATAATCGGGAAAACCAAATCAGTTTCGTAGTTGTTGGGAACTCCTTGGAGAACTTGCGCCATCCTCTCCAAACCCATCCCGGTGTCGATGTTCTTGTTCGCCAGTGGTGTTAGGTTCCCTTCAGCATCTCGGTTGTATTGCATGAAGACGAGGTTATAAACCTCAATAAATCGGGTGTCGTCTTCTAAATCTATGTTGTCATCGCCACGTTCGGGGTGGAAATCATAGTATATTTCTGAGCAGGGACCACAAGGACCAGTAGAACCCATTGCCCAAAAGTTGTCTTCCCTCAAACGTTTAATTCTGGCTTCCGGAACACCAATTTTGTCGCGCCAGATTCCAAAAGCTTCGTCATCTTCCTCAAAGACACTAACAACGAGTTGTTCTGGTGGTAAGCCAAAGACTTTTGTTGACAACTCCCAACCCCAAGCTATGGCTTGTTCTTTGAAATAGTCCCCAAAGCTGAAGTTCCCCAACATCTCAAAGAACGTGTGATGCCGTTTGGTGCGTCCGACATTTTCGATATCATTGGTGCGGATGCATTTTTGGGAAGTCGTCGCCCGCTTGAATTCTGGTGTCCGCTGTCCTAGGAAGATGGGTTTAAATGGTACCATCCCCGCGATCGTCAGCAGTACGGTTGGATCTTCTGGAACGAGGGAAGCACTCGGGAGAATTTGGTGTCCCCGTTGGGCGTAGAAGTCAAGGAATAAGGCGCGAATCTCGTTTCCGCTCTTGTATTGGGGATGAAAAGACATGGGTATTTACAAAAATAGTGTCAACTAATAAAGTTTCTGAGTTCCGAGTCTTGAGCAATAAATTATAAGTTCTGAGAAAATCTTGATTTATTTTCTCCTAATTGTCTTGATTCTACTCAGCACTCATTAAGTACGTTTATATATTTTTGCATTTTGTTTCAGTTTACGACCACTAACCTTTGCCAAAAGCGCAGCTTATGTAGGTATTGTGTCGTGTCACAGTCACCTAACTTTAGTAGGATGAGCGATCGCGCTGACGATGATTACAATCAAAGCTGAGAAAAAAATCAAAATTCCCTAAAAGAGGTAAATTATGGCGTTAAAACTAACTGTACCAAATATTTCTTGTCAAGACTGTGCAACAACTATTACCGAGTCCATCCATACAATGGAACCCGACGCCAAAGTGGATGTGGATGTGGAAGCGAAAACTGTGACTGTAGAATCTAAAGCTTCTGAAGAGTCTATCAAACAGAGTATTGTTGCAGCCGGTTACCATATTGAAGGTTATCAATAACTGCTCTGACAAAAGAATGCGACAGATATGTAGTAGCGCATCCAGACTAAAATATTGGGTAAACAAGCTTGCAAAAACTCTCATCCTAGCTATCCTCAACCCAAGATTTTAAGTTAGACGTGCTAGTAGGTTGGGGAGGAAACTTCTGTCTGGAGAGTACAGTACCTGCCGTGGGGTCTCCCCCTACTCCTTATCTCCACAGGGAACCTCATTCATCCCCACGGAGTGGGAATCCCGAAGCCCCTGCTTACGGTGATCAGATTTCTTCCGTGACATACTCCTACACTGACTGAGTACAGTACAGTGTAGGCTTCTCAGCGACTCCCGGTATCCCGTCGGACATTAACTGAGCTTTAAGAACGCGATGCCCCAGCGCTCTATTTCTTATATTTATTGCAGCATTATGGTCGCGGTCAAGACTACAACCACATTGGCAGGAATGCCATCTTTCATGCAGCTTCTTAGGAACCTTGACGCCGCAACTAGAACAATCTTGTGACGTATTCTTAGGATTTACAGCTATTACCAACAAACCAGCATTTTCGGCTTTGTTTGATAGTATTGACAGGAAACTTGACCATCCCGCGTCATGCATAGATTTTGCTAGCCGCGTCCTTGAAAGTCCTTTAACATTTAAGTCTTCATGAACGACAACATCATATTTTGACAACAGTTGTTTTGCTGTTTTAAAGTGGAAATCTTTGCGTTTATCAGCAACTTTCTTGTGTTGCTTGCCCAACTGTTTTACTGCTTTACGTTTACGATTACTTCCTTTTTTACGCCGCGATACCCTTTTTTGGATAACTCGTAGACGTTTCTGTGCTTTACGGTAATGTTGGGGGATAGCGACAGGTTCACCTTCAGAAGTTGTCAAAAATTCTTTCAACCCCATGTCAATCCCTGTTATTGAATCAGGGTTGATGTCAGGTTTAACTGTAGGAACTGTTAGGTCTTCGAGGCTTAAAGTCACATAGTAGCCATCTGCTTTTTTGGTAACAGAAACAGTTTTTACCTTGAATCCAGCAGGGATAGAACGATGCAAGATTAGCTTAATCGCGCCTAGTTTTGGCAAAGTGATCTTGCCACCAACAATGCAATTTTCCTTGATCCTGGGATAGGAAAAAGTTCGATAACGTTCACGAGACTTAAACCTAGGTCTACCACTACGTTTACCGTTACTGTCGCCGCTTAAGAAGCGTTCAAAAGTTTTCTTAACTCTTCCTACGACATCTTGCAGAACATCCGAATACACTTCCTTGTAATGAGGATGAGTCTTCTTTAATTCTGGAAGCGTTCTTTTTTGACCATAATAATCTGGATTGTCTCGTAACTCTGGGAGATAACAAATAAGAGGACAAGCGTTGACAGGACAACGATTTTGTTCATACCAATTAAACCTGTCCGCCAGCAGATAGTTGTATTGAGCGCAAAGCATAGACAACCATTTGTCTATATCCCTTGCTTGTTGTTTTGTTGGGCGTAGTTTGTACTGATATGCAGTCCTCATTTGTTCCTCACCTCCTAACACATCTATGCTAACATTAATGAGGGAACATTGGTGGAACGTATGAAAAACAAAGAGTTAAAAATACGGATTAGTGAACGTAGGCTCAATAAAGTACGCTTATATGCAGCTCACGCTGATAAGACAATGACCCAAGTGATTGAGGAGCTTATTGACTCGTTAAAAATCCCGGAGATTGCTAATCAAGGCACTGTCCGTTTCACTCTTCCCGCAAACAGTGAAATCGACTCAACGGACGTACCTTGACTCGCGCCGGACATTCCTCTCACCGCTCATCTGAGTACAGATAGAGCGGGAGGCTCCTGTCCGAAATAGCTGAAGAATTTCCCTAATTATTTGATGTTTTCGCCAAAGTCAGATGCTCTCCTTTGTGCTTCCTCAACTCCGGCATTCAGTGCTTGGTACGCTGTTTCGTAACAGCCGAACAGGCATGAGTCAAAATCGGCGATGGGGAATGGGTTGCACTCTAATACGTTATGGATAGCAATCGCATAAGAATATTTCTCTTTAGCTAAAGGGTGAAAATGTACCGCCACGAACCACGGTATATTCATTCCCAACTCAAATGTAGTCCCATCTTTTTGCAGGATTGGTTTGTCCATTGTCGCTTGAACCCCTCGTGGCTAAGTGATGCCAGGCGCTGACCTAATATAGAAGCGAACAGGGTATCTTTCTTAATTATGTGCGGAAAGCAAAGCGTCTGTGTGAGAGAATCGTCATGAAATTGGCCAACAAACAGATGCTTCCTAGCACCAATAAAATGTATGTGGGAGCCATAACCACTCCCATCATAAACCAAGCAAATACATGCAGTATCATCAATAGAGCAAAGAAACTAGCAATTCCAGCACTTTGCCATATCTGAATAGCAGGACGACTCAATAATGTGAGAATTATTGTTGATAAGGTAGAAATCAGGTTGGCTGGAATGAGAAAGGCACAAATGCCAATGCAGTAAGTGCTTGAGAATGCTGTCAACGTGTTGAAATCTAACATTAATTTTCCTGGGTTAAGTTGCCAAATTTTATATAGATTTTTATGGATATTTGTACTTGTATCCTAAAGATTTGTTGGACTTTCAAATATTTGTAAGTTGATAACCGAAACTACTCTGTAAATTCAACCCAAGTGAAGATCCACTAAAAATTTGAACCGTTAAGAAGTTGGTGGTTCAGAAAACGAAACTGATCAAAAAGGGCTAATCAATAGAAGGCTTCTACATTGTATCGGAAGACGATTAAGGCGTGCTTGCCCTGCTCCTCTTTCAGTGCCCAAAAGATAGTGTCAGATACTTCTGGTGAAACAATAGTTTTGATTTCAATGTTAGTATTGTAGCCTGCTAAATCTGCCAAGCGTCTTCCATGCCCGCCCTCACCTTGTACTTGACTAATGGTGTAACCGCTGACACTGTGGCTTTTTAGTAGCTTAACAATACGGTCTTTGAGTACTGTCTCACCAATGATAGTGATCAGGACGGCAGGTTCGACACCAAAGGCTAAGTTTGTTATGGAGAACTCCAAACAATAGGTTTTGGCTTCTAAAGCTTAAGTTTTTATCCGCAGTCCAAATGTTGTATCAAAAAGGCTCAAGCATTCTTGCCTGAGCCACTGCTAAATAAAATTAATTTGCTATATTAATGAGTTAGCTCAAAGAGCTAAATCTATCAAGCTTAGTAGCGGTTACGGAAGCTATTATTTCCCCCCCGATTACCACCACCAAATGAACCTCTTTCTTCTCTAGGCTTAGCCTTATTAACTTTCAGGTCACGTCCCATCCACTCAGCACCATCAAGAGCTTCAATGGCAGCTGTTTCTTCAGCATCTGTACCCATTTCCACAAAACCAAAGCCGCGCAAACGACCTGTTTCACGGTCAGTAGGTAGCTGAACCCGCTTTACAGAACCATATTCTGCGAAAACCGCATTCAGACTTTCTTCTGTAACTTCGTAAGAAAGATTGCCTACATAAACTGACATAGAGTGTCTCCGAAATCATAAGTGTGTAGAGATTTAAATTTCGGAGAAAAGTTTGTAAATACCAAAAACAAAAAACCTGTCAATACTAAAAACAAACGCTGTTAACCGAATTAACTCTCACCTCCCATCATGACATAGCAGACAACTTTTAGGGAGGAAGTTGGAAAAATCGTTATATAAAGTTACATAAGCAATTGATAGCTAGGTATGATATGGCACACCTTGGAGGCATAATTTCTAGAGTTTAAATTTGATGTAGACACTGGTTGAGACGGAAAGCTCCAAAAACGAATCAGACCCTTCCTATTCTTTGTTTTGCTTGGAAGCTTCAGCCTGCAACGAAGTAAGTCCAAGGGTACTTCACCACATCATCATTTATAGTTAGTCTTGTGTTACATTAGCATTACTAGCACTCGCAAAGTATTGAACAATTGAGAGGAAATCATTATCGTCATTCAAAAGCAACTCATTAACTCGCAAATCAAGTCGCCTCAAGTCTTCTTGATTGACCATGAGAATAATAACCGTGGTCTGACCGATACACATGAAGCTCTACAGCTAGCACAGAGCCTAGAGCTCGACCTAGTTCTAGTCTCGGAGGGCAAAGACGCTCCAGTTGCGAAGATTCTTAACTATGGTAAGCTTCAATATCAAAAGAAAAAGCGTCAGGGACAGAGTGCTAGACCTACGGTAAAGGAAGTTCGGCTGCGTCCTAACGTGGGTGTGGCTGATTACAACTTACGCATTGAGCAAGCAAGTCAGTGGTTGAGTAAAGGCGATTCAGTAAAGTTTGTTATTCGTTTACGAGGACGAGAAAATCAATATCGTGAACAGGCTGGAGAAATGTTAGAGCGGATTGTAACTGCTCTGAGCCAAGTGGGTAAAGTGCAGTCGCTTGATAAACGCTCACTAGTTGCTCAAGTCATTCCTGCCTAAATTAATTTTTTAGGAATATTTAGTCAATCCAAGTAGCCAGAGGAACTGCTTAGATACGCTGGCTACTGTAATGCTACCGTGTGCTGTAACTAAATGCACCAAACGCAAGGGGCGTGGGAGAAGCTATATCACACGGGTTTTGCTAATGCAGATCAGGGATGGGCTTTAGAGACTTAGCAATATATTAACGCTTCACATAAAACCATAGTTGCAAGCTTGAAAGCATGACCCTGAGGAATGGAACAATTGAAGATGGCAGGGATACTTCTTTGAGAATCCAAGCTTTGAGTACTTGCAGAACTACTGGGAGATGGTTCCTGCAAGTGCAGATAGTTATTAAGAAGTTGTTCACTAAGTTTCCGCACTGAGGGATTACTTGTGTGAGTGGAGAGCTAGTTGATTGGAATAGGTAGCGTTTAAGGTGCCACAGATTTTGCAAAAATCTTGCTTGTCTATAATGTTGTCCACTTATCTTGATTCACAGATTGCACCAATAAAAATTGATGTTATCTCATCACTCAGAATTCAACAAAAAGTCCTTTATTTTAGCGACAAAAGCCAATAAAAATAATGTAGCTTACCCTTGTATATTTTTAGTTTGTACGGTTTTCTACGGAGAGGTGCCAGATATGAGTTGAACCATTGGCGTTGCATAATTGAAGTATGAATTACGCGATCGCCTCAAGCTTGTGGGCGCTATGCGCCCACAGCGCCACGGAACCGTGCTTGAGATAATATATTACTAATCGAATAGACAGTTTCAGCATTTCCTCGGACTTAGAGTAACAAAAAGTTTTACGATGTAGTCGAGCCAGATAATGCCTAAAACGGCTATTTTCGCCTTCGACTCTCGTCATATAAGTTTTGCTGACCCTTACGGGTTCGCCAGTCGCTTCAACGGGGGGAACCCCCGCAACGCGCTGGCTCACAATATGGTCTTCATTACTGATAAAACAAGGGTAAACTGGGTAACCATCTGTCACATAAAAATAAGAATGCCAACAACTTATAATCCAATACAGTTCAGTTAAGCCTCAAAGTCAGGTAAAGTAAGCATTATTCGCAAGCA
>NZ_QMEB01000106.1 GCF_012912135.1 Brasilonema bromeliae SPC951
GCGTTCGGGTCTCCCGACTTGAAGCGTCTGGCGTGGTTTCCCCCATGAGCGACTGCGTATGCGCAAAGCGCACGCCCAAAGGGCTAACGCGAAGCGTCTCCGTTCGGCACGGGGCCGTGCCCGAAGGGCTCAGGAGATACCCGGAGGGTGCAAGATCTGAGTCTACTAACTTGTACATGAAGCCGCCAAAACAATCATCTGGGCCACCATTTGGTAAAGAAAATCAAGATCCAGAATTTGAACAAGAACTTTTGAAAGTTGAGCGTGCGCTTGTTGCTTTAAAGGAACGCTACAATCAAGTGCAAGCAGACAAAGCTAGTCAAAAAGAATTACAACAACGTCTCGGACGATTGCGTCACAGTAAATTACCAAATGTAAAAGCCGAGTTAAAGCAAATTCAACAACAGTTGGAAGAACTTGAACTTAACTTAGAAAGTCAATTATTTTCCTGGGATAGCGTTAAAGAACCTTTTTGGCAAGCCGTCCGCTTTGGTGGTTTGGGCGTTATCATAGGCTGGTTATTAAAGTCTGTTGCTGGATAATATGAAAAATCGACGGATTGCAGAAATATTGCGAAGTGGTGAACCTGATGAGTTTGTAGTAGTTCAAGGCTGGGTTCGCACAAAACGAGAGTTAAAAGGATTTTCTTTTATAGAAGTAAATGATGGCTCATCCTTGGCGAGTTTGCAAGTGGTACTCAATGAGAATTTGCCAGACTATGATGATATTTTAAAAAAGCTCAATACTGGTGCTTCTGTGGAAGTCGCTGGAGTGCTGGTGGGATCACTTGGTAAAGGACAGCGGATCGAGTTGAAAACAGACAAGATAAAAGTCTTTGGAGAAGCTGATCCCGAAACATATCCGCTGCAAAAGAAACGCCATTCCTTTGAGTTTTTGCGAACTATTGGACATTTGCGATCGCGCACCAATTCCTTTGGTGCAGTTTTCCGAGTCAGAAACGCCTGCGCTACTGCTATTCATCAATTTTTCCAAGAACGCGGCTTTTTGTGGGTACACACTCCCGTTATCACCGCTAACGACTGCGAAGGTGCAGGTGAACTTTTCAGCGTCACCAGTTTGGATCTCAAAAATGTTCCTCGTACCCAAACCCAAGCCATAGATTATAGTAAAGACTTTTTTGGCAAACCAACATACTTAACAGTCAGCGGTCAACTCGAAGCCGAAGTTATGGCGATGGCGTTTACGAACGTCTATACTTTTGGTCCTACCTTCCGTGCAGAAAACTCTAACACCTCGCGCCACTTAGCAGAATTTTGGATGGTGGAACCAGAGATGGCTTTTTGTGATCTCAAGGAAGATATGAATTTAGCCGAGGCGTTTCTCAAACATATTTTCAAATATGTACTAGAAACTTGCCCAGAAGACATGGAATTTTTCAATCAGCGTATTGATAATACTGTATTGGCAACGGCGGACAACATTATTAATAATGAATTTGAGCGCATAACTTACACAGAAGCCATCAAACTATTAGAAAAAGCTGATGTTCAGTTTGAATATCCTGTTAACTGGGGTTTGGATTTACAGTCAGAACACGAACGCTATCTTTGCGAACAACTCTTCAAGAAGCCAGTTATCGTTACCAATTATCCAGCGCAAATCAAAGCCTTTTATATGCGCTTAGATGAGGATGAAAAAACCGTTTCTGCGATGGATATTCTTGCACCCAAAATTGGTGAAATTATCGGCGGTTCTCAAAGAGAAGAACGATTAGATGTCCTCGAACGTCGCATACTTGCTCAAGGAATGAAACCAGAAGACTTGTGGTGGTATCTCGATTTGCGCCGCTTTGGAACTGTCCCCCATGCTGGTTTTGGATTAGGTTTTGAACGACTTGTGCAATTTATGACGGGGATGGGAAATATCAGAGATGTGATCCCGTTTCCACGGACTCCGGAAAGTGCTGAGTTTTAACTGTATTTAAAAACCCGATTTATGATCGAATCGGGTTTTTTTAGTTGGGTATTACTAGTTGTGTTAATTTCGGCACCAGAACGTACGATTATTTTTGTCTGTAAAAATGCACTTCTACATACAGACGTGATGCATAATCGCCTCCCTATTGAAACGACATAATCTTACTCGTTGGATAATTTGTGCGCCCATTTTTTCGTAAAACTGTATTGCGGGATCATTATGAGTAGCAACTATCCAATCTATTCTTCCACCTCCTATTTTTTTGGTAATTTGACATAAATATTTTATCAACGCTTCACCAATTCCAAGTCTGCGATATTCAGCTTTGATATATAAATCATCTAGCCAGATTCCCGGTTGAGCAAGAAAGGTGGAGTAAATCTGGTGATATGTGGCAAATCCAATTGGATTTTCATCAATCTCAACTAACAAAACAAAAGCAAGTGGATTTTCACAAAATAAAGTGTCTTCTAGTTTCTTCGGTGTCGCCTCTACAAAATCAAGACAGCCATCAAACTCTGCCTTCAATCTAATGAGTTCCATAATAGTAGAAACATCACTGACGTTGGCGTCTCGAATTAAGAACTGTTGGTTGTGCATAACATCAATTATTTAGACATAAGTAAAGTTATTCAAACTCATCTTGCATTTTGGATTCTGTTAACTTAAATCGAACCCAATTCCAAACTGGAATTAGATATAAATAAACGGCATAGGGGATAAATCCAGAATCAGTCATTAATAGAGTTGCTGGTACTAATCCAGCAATATTCCAAGGAATGAGAGGTGATAGTACAACAGCAGTATTTTCAATATCAGTTGCTAATTGATAATTATCTAAGCGCTCTTGCTCATACTTTTCTTTTACAAGCTGGTGAGTCAGGAGAATTGCAAGCGTTTGAGTACAACCAAAAGCTGCTGATGCTAACCCAACTGTAGTGGTTCCGAAAAATAAACGACTTCTGGAAGAAGCTCTCTTGAGAATATTCTCCACACTTGCGAATGTCTTTGTTCCGACGATAATTCCTGATAGAGAAGTTGATAGAATGACGACTAGCGAAACTCTAAGCATCGAAAAGATGCCTCCTCCTGTCAGAACTTCACTCAAATCCATTCTTTGTTCTAAGTTGAAGCCAAGCCAAGCAAAATTTATCATTTTCAACAAAGAATAACCTTGGGAAAATATCCCTACAAAGAATCCAATTCCAAGACTAGCGAGTAATGTTAATTTCACTTCTACTTTGAAAAGACAAAGCACTATAACGGTAAAAGCCGGAAGTAACACGAGTGGGTTAATATTAAATAATTTCGGAATTTCGGAAATAAAATCACTATTTCTAATTTCAACAGGATTGCTGATTGAAAAGATTAAATAAATCAAGCTAGAAGCCATTAAAGGCAACCAAGCAGTTGATATCATAGCTCTTAGGTTTCTATGTAGCTTTGTTTTGGTAATACTAGCAACAAGATGCGCACTAGAAGACATAGGAGAACACCTATCTCCAAAATAGGCTCCTGCAATAATTGCTCCAGCAACTAAATGAGGGTTAATATCTCCTTCTTTTGCCATAATCATCAGGGCAACTCCTACAGTACTAACTGTGCCAAAGGAGGTGCCCAATAGTACAGAAATAAAACAGGAAAGGACAAAGGCTGAAAGAATAAAATATCGAGGATTTATGAATTGAGTTCCATAGTAAACTAAAGCCGGAATTGTTCCTGCTGCCATCCACACGGCTGTCACTGCTCCAATTAATAAGAGAATTTTGATGATTGGAAAAGCTTTTTGACTACTAGTAAAACCCATTTTTATTAAAGATTTTACGGCAAAGCCTTGGTAATAAAATGTAACAAGGAGTATAACCAGAGAAAGTAAAAGTGGATAGGCAACAAAGTAACCTTTGATAACGCTACACAGCAAGATAACAAAGCAAAAAACTAGAGGAAATAATGAATTCATCTTCTTGATAATTCCATTCTCTTTTCTCCAACACTAAACAGTTTAGTCATTCCGAAATTACAAAACAAAGTATTTCTTAGATACCTTGTATCGATAAAATCGATGGATGAAGGGTAAAGACTTTTGCATCTATCAAAATGTGGCTTTCCTGGATGAATGAAGTCAAAGACAGTATGCTAAAAATCTCTCAGTTGCGGGCTTTTGTGGCTGTTGCTGACCACGGTAACTTCAGCTTGGCTGCTTTAGAGTTGGGGTTATCTCAGTCAACAGTTAGTCATGCGATCGCCACACTTGAAGAAGAACTAGGAGTTATTCTCTTTTTTCGGGGTCGTCAGGGTGCAACTTTGACGCCAATTGGAGGGGAGGTGATTCAGGAGGCGCGTCAAGTTTTGCATTTATTAGAGGTGATTCAAGAAAAAGCCAACCTGGAAAAAGGATTACAGGCTGGACAGGTGCGGGTTGCTTGTGTTCGCAGCATTGCAACTCACGTGCTACCAGAGGTGATTGCTCGTTTTCGCGAGAAGTTTCCAAAGATTAGTGTGGTGATAACCGAATGTGATCGCTATGCAGAAGTAGAACAAGCACTGCGAGAAAATCACGCGGACGTTGGCTTCACGTTGTTACCGACGACAACAGAGTTTGACACACGGGAGTTATTCCGAGATGAGTTTGTTGCACTGCTACCTCCCAAGTCAATAGCTGCTGATGAGTCGCTGAGTTGGGAACAGTTAGCAGGGTATCCGATGATTGTGAATATCCGCAGTCCTCAGCACAACAAGACAGTCCAGACTCATTTTTTAAAATTTGGTCAAACTCTCAAGGTGGACTATGAAGTGAGGGAAGATTCGACGATTCTCAGTATGGTTAAGCAAGGATTGGGAGCAACTGTCATGGCTCGATTAGCAGCTGAACCTATACCAGAAATCATAGAAACGAGGAGTTTGCCAGTACCGCTAGAGAGAATTATCGGAGTTGCTATCCTTGGAGATGCTTTATTGCCGAGAGGTGTCTTTGCTTTTCTGGATGTTCTCAAAGTTGGTTGACGTATTTGGCATCACTGCTACACCCTAAACCAGATTGGAACAAGCAGCAATGATCCAAGACATTTTCATCCTTGGGCTAGTTTGCATAGCATGCCTAAGGCATAGCCACAAGCCTTTGAACCTACCGCCTTATAAAAAGTAGTGTCAAGATTTTTGTTGCGGGAGAAAAAATAGTTGTAACATAAAACCCGCATCTAAAAATTACAGGGGAAAGCTATTATGGCCATTCCAAATCAACAGGGTAAATCTACTATCGATTTTCGAGACAACCGACGCACCACAACTCGCGTTACAGTTCATATTCCCAAGGAGTTGCATAAACAACCAGTTATTTCACGCCTCATATCTTATTGCGGCATCACAGTCAATATTGCAGCAGCCCAACTGAATGGTCATATGCCGCAACCAGGTAACTTTGATTTAGAGCTACGAGGAACAGTTTTCCAGATTGCTAGTGCCTTAACCTATCTTAATGAACTGAATTTAGAAATTTGCCACCCATTTCTTACTGAAGAAGAAGGTTGGTAAGTTGAGTTTCTAGCAATAAGCAACGAGTGCTGGGCTAGGTAGCTACTCAGCACTCGTCAATACCAATCGTCGCCCTTATAGAAGCGCTCTTAGCGCGTCTATAAGTCGCTTAACTATGCGCGGCAGTCGCCTACAGAGATTGATACGCCACTTGAACTAAAGGGGGAGGGGAACCCCCAATCCCAACGCCAGTTACCACCCTTACGGAAAGCAGTTGCGGGTCTACAACGAAGGAAACTTCCGTAGGCGGAAACTTTCTCCGTGGAAACATTGAAGCTCACCGTTGTTTACGGATCTCCGTAGATCGAGCAGTACTGTAAGGCTTAGGAGATAGCAAGTGTCGGTGGCGTTTACAACACTGTACTAGACATCTCCCGAAATTAATTATGCGTTACGTGAAACTCTTGTAGAGACTGTACTGTACGGTCTCTACATTGTTTTGCAACAGAGGTCTACTTACGCCATTTGATTTTCAATTGCCCACCGCGCTAGTTCAGTGCGATTGTGGAGATTGGTTTTGCCCAACATATTGGACACATGGCTTTCTACCGTGCGTTGGCTGACATTTAATTCTTCAGCTATTTCGCGGTTAGCTAAGCCCCTAGCCACAAATTGCACAACTTTGAGTTCTGTTGGGGTTAACTGCACATCAAAGGGAACTTGGATGCGGGAACCGTTTTCTCCTCCTTTTGCTTGGTGTTCTTTCCAGCGAATGGTCTGCTTCAGAGAAGATTCTACTTGTGCTACCAATTCTTCTGGTTCAAAAGGCTTAACCATGTACACATCAGCACCTTTATTCAGACCTTTTACTCGGTCTGCGCTTTGTCCCTTAGCTGAAAGGAATAGAACGGGAATCCAACTGGTGCGTTCGGTCTGCCGGACTTGTTCTACAAAAGTATAACCGTCCATTTCTGGCATCATCACATCGCAAATGATCATGTCTGGAATATCCTGCTCTAAAATGTCCAGCGCTTCTCGACCATTTTCGGCGGTGCTGACATCATAACCCCGGAATTCCAAATAATCCTTCACCAGCAAGATGAGGTTAGGGTCATCATCAATAAGTAGAAGTCGTTTGTGATCTTTCATGCTGGGTTCTTTCATAGCAGTGGCACTTATCGCGCTTGATCCATCAAGGTCTTGAATCAATATCCTCTCTGGTGGATTAAGGAGGTGTTGTGCTTTTTCCTACTTAACTTGCGTTTGCTTTATAAAGTCCTAAAAGTGGGTCTCACTCTCAAGAAATTCTCTACAAACAGCAAAAGTCCAGTAAGGATACGTAGAGCAGTAGTATTTATAATGCGTTATTATATATCGCTTTGAAAGCTGCGGGTTAAAAAACACTGATTAAATAATAATTATTCAGGTTAACAAGTAAGTGTTGGACTCAAGATGCTCCCAAATTACAATTAACCCACACTTTCATTTGTTTACTACTGTGCCATATCCTTAGTTGGATGTTAAGCTTCTATAAGTTGTTCACGACAACCTAGGGAACTTTTTGGCAAAGGATGGGAAAACACAATGCATATTCTTCTACCACCTTGTTGCCTAAGAAGTGTTCTTGTATAATCCGCTCAATGGTTTCCGGGATTGTTGGGCGATACCGCACAGCATCCGGGTAATCCTTTATTATCAGTCTAGAACAGCAAACTGGCAAGCAATTGATTTTATTTCCAAAGATGCAACTGGAATTGCCATCTTGCCTTTTGTAAAGACTTAGCTGTTTGAGTCGTTTTTTTAAGCTTTCCCAAAATGGTAAACGAGCTTGTTCACACAAGCAGTTAGAAACTGTTTGGACAACACAAATAAAAATGTCCCTCGGAATGTTCGACAGTTCTAAAGCTTCTATAGAAATACTTAGGGCTTTATTCGCTGGTGTAAGCGTGGTTTTTCGTAGCGTATGGTAGGACTGGATCACTGTAGTGTTACTCAAATGGCGGCTCCCTGATAACTGTTCTATATCAATTTCCCAGCTTTGCAAACAAAGTTGCCCATATATCCATATTCGTCATTTACCGAGTAAAACCTGAAAGCTGAGAAAAGTAGAGTATATGTACTTACGTGGGTTTGGGCAAGCAAAGTTCGGGAACCCGTACAAGAGAAAATGTTGCCATTGCACTTTGCCTTTAGGTACATTAGCACTCAGGAGTTGAGAGTGCTAACAAGGTGAGAATTTGGTATGGCAGCTGTATCTTTAAGCGTTTCTACAGTTAAACCTCTGGGTGATCGCGTATTCGTCAAAGTGAACGCGGCTGAAGAAAAGACCGCTGGCGGTCTGTATTTGCCCGACAACGCAAAAGAAAAGCCCCAAGTCGGCGAAGTTGTTGCCGTGGGTGAAGGCAAGATCAAAGATGATGGTGCTCGTCAAGCGTTGGACGTGAAGGTCGGAGATAAAGTTCTCTACTCCAAATACGCTGGTACCGACATTAAACTTGGAACTGACGAATACGTCCTGCTCTCTGAAAAAGACATTCTGGCAGTCGTTTCATAGTCTTTTAGTCATTTGTCATCAGTCATTTGTCATGAGTTGTTGGCAAAGGACAAAAAACAAATAGCATTCTTTGTAGTTTTCTGCTGGTAGTTTTTTTTCTACTAAACATTCTTTGGACAATTATGGCAAAGCGCATCATTTACAACGAAAACGCACGTCGTGCCCTTGAAAGAGGCATGGATATTTTGGCTGAGGCTGTCGCTGTTACCCTCGGTCCCAAAGGTCGTAACGTAGTCCTAGAGAAAAAGTTTGGCGCACCACAAATCATCAATGACGGTGTGACCATTGCTAAAGAAATTGAATTGGAAGACCACGTAGAAAATACTGGCGTTGCTCTCATCCGTCAAGCGGCTTCCAAGACAAACGATGCTGCTGGTGATGGCACCACAACTGCGACTGTTTTGGCTCATGCAGTAGTCAAAGAAGGCTTACGCAACGTCGCAGCTGGCGCAAATGCTATTTCGCTAAAACGTGGTATTGATAAGGCTACCAACTTCTTGGTAGACAAAATCAAAGAACACGCTCGTCCCGTAGAAGATTCCAAAGCAATTGCCCAAGTTGGTTCAATCTCTGCTGGTAACGACGAAGAAGTCGGTCAGATGATTGCCGAAGCAATGGATAAGGTGGGTAAAGAAGGTGTGATTTCCTTGGAAGAAGGAAAGTCCATGACCACCGAATTGGAAATCACCGAAGGGATGCGCTTTGACAAAGGCTACATTTCTCCCTACTTTGCGACCGATCCCGAGCGGATGGAAGCTATTTTCGATGAGCCTTTCATCCTGCTAACCGATAAGAAAATCGCCTTAGTACAAGACCTCGTACCCGTTTTAGAGCAAGTTGCTCGTGCTGGTCGTCCTTTGGTGATTATCGCCGAAGATATCGAGAAAGAAGCTTTGGCGACTTTGGTTGTCAACCGCTTGCGTGGTGTGCTGAACGTGGCTGCTGTGAAGGCTCCTGGGTTTGGCGATCGCCGCAAATCCATGCTAGAAGACATCGGTATCCTCACTGGTGGTCAAGTTGTTACCGAAGATGCTGGTTTGAAGCTGGACACCACCAAGCTAGATTCCTTGGGTAAGGCTCGCCGCATCACTATCACCAAAGACAGCACGACCATTGTTGCTGAAGGTAACGAAGCTGGTGTCAAGGCTCGGATTGATCAAATTCGCCGTCAAATCGAAGAAACCGAATCTTCTTACGACAAAGAAAAGCTGCAAGAGCGTCTTGCTAAGCTCGCTGGTGGTGTCGCCGTCGTTAAGGTAGGCGCTGCGACAGAAACCGAAATGAAGGACAAGAAGCTGCGTTTAGAAGACGCTATCAACGCTACCAAAGCTGCTGTGGAAGAAGGTATCGTTCCTGGTGGTGGTACAACACTGGCTCACCTCTCTCCTGCACTGGAAGAATGGGCAAACAGCAACCTCAAAGCTGAAGAGTTGACTGGTGCGTTGATTGTAGCTCGCGCTTTGGCTGCTCCTCTCAAGAGAATTGCTGAAAACGCTGGTCAGAACGGTGCTGTTATTGCTGAGCGTGTGAAGGAAAAAGACTTCAACATTGGCTACGATGCTGCTAAGAACGAGTTCGTTGATCTGTTTGAAGCTGGTATCGTTGATCCTGCCAAAGTCACTCGTTCTGCTCTGCAAAACGCTGCATCCATTGCTGGTATGGTGTTAACCACTGAATGCATTGTGGTTGACAAGCCTGAGCCAAAGGATAACGCTCCTGCTGGTGCTGGCGCTGGTATGGGCGGCGGCGACTTCGATTACTAACATTCTTTTGACATCCCCCCAGCTTGCGCGCTGCATGGGGGATTTCCAGAATCACTACACAGGTTTTCTGGTTCTACTAAAAACCTCACCGAAAGATGAGGGTAAAGTAATGCGTGTGAATGCAATTTAAATATTGTTACAAAAATTAACCGCCTATCTTGTTCAGATGGGCGGCTTTTTTGTGCTGATGATTCGTCACCTGCTATACTTCCGTTCCATACCCTAACGGGTGAGTGTAGGCTTCCAGCAAATTTTCTTTTTTTAGAACTTCCTTCAAGGTACTCGTTTTGTTTCTCTCTAAGGTGTTTTATGGTAAGGAACATACCCTGCCTTACTAATCTTTACAAAAAGAAAGACATATTTACTTGCGTTGAATATTTCACACACAAGAGGCAGGGACGGGGTCTTACAAGATCACGTTGGAGCACCAAGTCCGGCGTAGGATCCATAAAAGAAAATACCTACAACGGTGATGACGCCTAAACCTGCGATTGTCGCAACAATCCACAGAGGAATTCTGCCACTTCCAGACACTGCTTTCTCTCCTTTCTTTGCTAAAAAAATTAATGACAAAAGTTAAAAAACATGACTCAATAGCCGTCATTCCAATTAGTTAAAGAAGTAACTGGAAAACAAAATACCAAGAACAAAAACCAGTAACAGTCCCAGGTAAAGGGAAGTTCGGTTGAGTTCAACTGGCTGATTATTAGAATTGGGGGTTCTTTCCATGGTTTTCTCCTAACGTTGTATGAATTGCATTGCAGCGATCGCGCCTAAAAAGAAGATAGTTGGCACAGCTAGAGTGTGAACTGCTAGCCATCTGACTGTAAAAATTGGATACGTAACTGGTTGATTGACGTTATTTCCGCTAGTCATGATTTCAAACTACTTTGTGTTACTAAACTGTTCTACTTGTTGTTTTGCATCAAAACGGTTATTCACAATTGGCAATTCTTGCCGTGCTGATGGGTAGTACTCATTAGGGCGAGGTGTACCAAACGCATCGTATGCCAAGCCAGTGCTGACAAATAACCAACCCGCAATAAACAGTGCAGGAATGGTGATGCTGTGGATCACCCAGTAACGAACGCTCGTAATAATGTCCGAAAATGGACGCTCTCCAGTAGTTCCCGACATTTATATCCCTACCTTCACAAAAATTGTTATTGAGATCATTATCCTACAAAGTTAAGAAAGAGTTACACCTCGTAACTTCTTTCTCAGAAATCAATTTCAAGCAGCCTCTGATTTGGTAGCAGCGGCAATATTAGGATTATATTTGAGTAAAACACCGCGATCGCCAATCACGAATCCCTTTTCCTGGTTAAGAAAAACAATTTTGTAAAAATTAGCGGGAACTTGTTCAACATCACGGTCTTTTTCCCAGGTTTTTCCACCATCAGAACTGCGCAGCAAATTACCGCTACCACCACTGATCCAAACTTCATCTGGTGTGCGATAAGCCAGATCTAGTAAACCCCAACTAGTAGCAAGCTCTGGATTTTGAGCTGACTGCCATTGCTCTGGGTTAGCTGGGTCGGTAAACTGTACTTGGCCACCTCGTGCTAACATCCATACTTGACCATTTTCAGCAAATCCCATATTCTCTACCCGTCGGGAACTATTCCGGTTGTGGGGTACCCAAGCGTTTAACCCTGGTTCCCAAGTTGAGTAGAAATTACCTTTTGCAGAAACAGCCACATATTTGCCATCAGGAGAACGTTCGATGTTGCGAACCACACCAACAGCTTGTTCTACCTGTGCTTTCCAATTTTGACCGCCATCTGTGGTTCTGTATATCGCTCCTACATCCGTCGCGATCTCAAGAGTGTTTTGTCCCAGTGCGACAATACTAACAGGATTACCTGGTAGGTTTTCACTCAGTTGAATGCGGGACCAAGAACGACCTTCATCAGTGGTGTGTAACAACAAAGCTGGTTCTCCAGCTATCCATCCCTCTTTACCTGCAAAACTGACCGTATTAAAACGGTACCTTTGGTCATCTAATTCTAATTGTAGAGGTTGCCAAGTCGCGCCACCGTCTTTTGTTTCCAAAAGAGTAGCATTGCTACCTACTAGGAAACCATGCTGGGGGTTATCTGTAAAAGCAATATCCAGTAGTTTTGCATTTGTTGGGACAGCAACCACTTCCCAAGGATTGTAGCTAGTCGAAACGACATTACTACAACCAACACACATAAGTATAACCACGAACAAAGCGAGTATTCGTTGGCAAAATTTTACAATTGGAAGCATCTGTTATCTGTTTGTTTTTTTTTGTGAATTTGTGAATTTGTGTATGGTTTTGTGTTATTAGGGTATTACTTACCCCGTAAAGAGCGTGTTTTACCGTAAGCCATAAAGACTTAGAAAAAACAAAAAGGCAAGAGCCAAAGCTCCGAAAATCAGAAGATTTTTCTGCCCTGGTGTGAGAGTATTCACACCGAAACCAAATTTCAGATTTTCGTCAAAGCCAGATGCTTTGCCTACAGGACCAATGTTTGTAAAAGCGCTCTTTTTTGCACTGCAAACTGGACAGCGCCAAGTGACTGGTATTTCCGCAAAGGGTGTCCCTGGGGCGATGTCATGCTTGTCGTCCCCCTTCTCGGGTTCGTAAACGTAACCGCAAGAACGGCACTCGTAGCGGTCTAGCGCAATTGTTTCAACAGCTTGTTCGCTCATGGCTCTTGGCCTCGGTGAGAAGCAAATATTAAATATACGTTAAAAATTATGACATTAAGTGTTAGGTTTTTCTATGTTGACCAAAAACGAATCAAATCATCTACAACTCTGTTTGTTGAGATTCAAGAAAGTCAAAAAGATATAATGTAAAAGAAGTTTACACTTCACCGGATGCCTATCGCTTGCCCCTTGAGCGATCTGCCGCTATCTGGAGCACGAAGCGATCGCCCACTCAGCGCAGCTTCTTCAAAAGAAGGCACGGCATCCGGTGAAGTGAACGCCCAAGGGTTCGCCCAAGGGGAGAACCCAAGCCCAGAGCTAGTTGCCGTGAGAGCGAGAAACCCTTTCCCAGCACTGGTCTGGTCAAAGTTATTAGCACCAAAAGCGGTAAAAAGTCATTGTGTTTGTCCTTAGCGGTTACGAGTATCTTCTTGGCTTCTTAATTATCTGTAGCCTAGTGCCTGCCTTGGCTCTGTCAGCGTCCAAGCTCCTGCGACCCAGCGGTCGCAACCCAGAACGGCGCACCACATATGAATCCGGCATGGAACCCATTGGTGGAGCTTGGATTCAATTCAACATTCGCTACTACATGTTCGCGCTGGTCTTCGTCATCTTTGATGTTGAGACTGTATTTTTGTATCCTTGGGCGGTTGCTTTCCACCGTCTTGGGCTATTGGCATTTATTGAAGCGCTAATTTTTATTGCAATTCTTGTCGTTGCCCTAGCGTACGCATGGCGTAAAGGAGCTTTGGAATGGTCTTAGATACTAACATAGAACAGCAAAAAGAACAGCAAAAAGAACAGCAAAAAGAGCGCATTCTCAACCCAATGTCGCGGACTACAGTAACCCAAGATTTGTCAGAAAACGTTATCCTGACGACGGTTGATGACCTCTACAACTGGGTGCGGCTTTCTAGCCTTTGGCCGATGCTGTTTGGTACCGCTTGCTGCTTTATTGAATTTGCAGCTTTGATTGGTTCCCGATTTGACTTTGACCGCTTTGGTTTGATTCCCCGTTCTAGCCCTCGTCAAGCTGACTTAATTATTACTGCAGGCACAATTACCATGAAGATGGCACCTCAGCTTGTGCGTCTTTATGAGCAAATGCCAGAACCCAAGTACGTGATTGCTATGGGTGCTTGCACGATTACTGGCGGTATGTTCAGCGTGGATTCTCCTTCGGCTGTACGCGGTGTCGATAAATTGATTCCAGTGGACGTTTACTTACCCGGTTGTCCCCCACGTCCAGAAGCAATTATTGACGCAATAATCAAGCTGCGCAAGAAGATAGCAAATGATTCGATGCAGGAACGCGATCGAATTAAGCAAACCCACCGCTATTACAGCACAACTCACAACCTCAAACCCGCAGAGCAAATCCACACAGGTAAATATTTGCGGACTGAATCTCGCTTCGCACCACCGAAGGAGTTGACTGAGGCGATCGGTTTACCCGTCCCACCTGCTCTTTTGACTCAAAAGGTACAACAGGAGGAAACTAAGCGTGGCTGAAGAATCAAAAGAAGAATCGAAAGAAGAATCGAAACCAGCACCAGCAGAGGAAAAGTCACTAGTCAAAGCGGGCGCAGTTTCCCAATGGTTAACAGAAAATGGCTTTGACCATGAGTCTCTGGAAGCTGATCATAGCGGTGTAGAGATTCTCAAAGTCGAGGCAGATTTTCTGCTTCCACTTTGCACTGCATTGTATGCTTACGGGTTTAATTCTCTCCAGTGTCAAGCTGGGATTGATTTGGGACCAGGACAGCAGTTGGTTAGTGTGTATCACTTGATTAAAATCAGTGATAATGCTGACCGTCCTGAGGAAGTGCGTCTTAAAGTCTTCCTTCCACGGGAAAATCCCAGAGTTCCCTCAGTTTACTGGATTTGGAAGACAGCAGACTGGCAAGAACGTGAGTCCTACGATATGTTCGGCATTGTCTACGAAGGACACCCAGATCTGAAGCGGATTTTGATGCCAGAAGATTGGGTAGGTTGGCCCTTACGTAAGGATTACGTGTCGCCTGACTTCTATGAGTTGCAGGACGCTTATTAAAGCGAAGTGCGTTTTCATTCTTAGCCCCTCTTGGCGATTTGTCGTCGAAGAGGGGTTTGTTTTTTGTTTCGCAACAGAGGCGAGTCAGCGCTATGCAGAAGGGCAAGGAACAGTTTCTGTTTAATTTTTCATAGACATGGACAATCTTTAAGTTGTCACAGATGTTACACAATACAATAATTCATGTAACCTAAATTTCTTTACAGCTTAATCGACTACCATGCTAAAACCAGTGCATGCAATCTTAATTGCTTTGACCTTGACTTTGAGCTTGACATCTGCACTCCAAGCTGCAAACCCCCGTCAAAGTTGGGTAGAGAATGAAATTTACCAATATAACCATCAGTTTGCTAGCCAGTTGCCTCAAGAACTGGCAACAAAAATGCAAAAAATGAAGGCTAGTCCTTTTGCTTTTTATCGAGGAACGGCTCATATATTCTACCGGGATATGCAAACCTTAGCAAGTTCTGGATTTGTCAATTCCTCTACGTCAGCCATCTGGTTAGAGGGAGACATGCACATGCAGAATCTTGGGGGGATGAGGGATAGCAATGGTAACAACGTTTTTGACACCACCGACTTTGACGAAGGCTATCTTGGTCCTTATGTTTGGGACTTACGACGCATGGCAGTCTCAATTCTTCTGGCAGCTAAAGAGAACGGTTTAAGTTCCAGCGATGCCCAGGATATAGTCCGGAATTTTTTAGATGCCTACCTGAACAAAATGAGCGACTTTAAGGGGACTAACGATGAATTATCCTACCGTCTAGAATCTAGCAATACTAGCGGTGTGGTCAAAGACTTAATTCAACAAGCAGCAAGCAAAAGCCGCTCTAATTTTTTAAATAAGTACACGCAAATTAATACCAGTGGCAATCGAGTTTTTCAGACAACCTCTGAACTCCAGCCTGTATCTAGCAGCACTTATTCAGCGATAAATACTGGTATGATTGGTTACATTGCTTCAATTCCTAGCAGTAAGCGCTATAACAATAATTACTATATCCTCAAGGACATTCGCCTCAAATTAGGTTCAGGTACTGGCAGTCTCGGCAAGTATCGCTATTTCTTGCTCATTGAAGGTTCGAGTTTAGCAAGCGATGACGATCAGATTCTAGAAATGAAACAGGAAACTAGTAGCGCAGTTGCAATCGCAGCCCCTAATCTTTTACCAAGTTCGGTTTATGGAAATCATGAGGGACAAAGGGTCACAACAGCAACTAAAGCAATGCTTTCCAACACAGACCCCTTAGTTGGTTATACCACGGTTAGCGGTATAACCTTCATGTTGCATGAAAAATCTCCCTATCAAGAAGACTTTGACTATACGTTGCTAACCACCAAGTCAAAATTTTTGGATGCAATGGCGTATGCGGGAAAGGTCGTTGCTAAGAACCATGCAATCTCTGATAAAGATTATGATACTTCAATTGTTCCTTATAGCGTTGACAAAGAAGTAACGGACGTTGTCAGCGGTAACAAGGCTGCATTCAAAAATGAAATTGTCAACTTCGCCCTAGACTACGCCACTCAGGTTGAATATGATTACGCAAGTTTTGTAGACGCTTACAATCGAAATATTCCGCTTTATTAGAAATAATCAGTTGGAGATAGCTACAACTTTCTTGGGATTAAGCAATCGCAATAAGCAAAAGTGTGAAGGTTTGGTAGATGCCAAAGCAGTTATTACTGAAGTCTAGACTACGGCAAGAAGTTACCAATTGTCCTAACGGTGAAAAAAGACTACATATTTTGCAGGCTCTATCTGTAGCCAGCTTTTAGAGAATTGCTATAATTTCAGTTACTTTGGGTTTCCTTGCATCGCTTTTAGTCTAAACTTCACTAATACAGTTTAATAACGTGCGGACTGACAAAATATTCTACAGTTTATTTCAAGCTTTTCCCAGCATATTTTTTGACATCATTGGCGACACAACCATCAATCCCAATACTTATGAATTCGTTTCCGTTGAACTCAAAGAAACTGCCTTTCGGATTGATGGTGTCTTTGTCCCAGCAACTGAAACCACAAAACAGCCAGTTTATTTTGTCGAAGTTCAGTTTCAACTAGACTCAAATTTTTATAGACGCTTTTTTGCAGAAATCTTTCTGTACCTGCGTCAAAATACATCCGTCAATTTTTGGCGTGCAGTTGTTATCTATCCCAACCAAAATTTCGATCCAGACGATCAACAGCCATATCAGTTGTTGCTAGAGAGTCCACAAGTCCAGCGCATTTATTTAGATGAATTAGGTACAGCAGCAGAAAACTCACTTCAACTTGCGGTTGTGCAGTTAATTATAGAACGGGAAGAGACAGCTGTTGAGCGAGGTAGAGAATTAATTTTGCGGGCAAGACAACAACTGGCAGATGAAACCATCAGACAGCAAATTGTAGAATTAATAGAAACCATCCTGTTGTACAAGTTTACTCAATTAAGCCGAGAGGAGTTGGCAGCAATGTTGGGCATAGATGACGAATTCAAAAAAACAAGGATGTATCAATCCATTAAGGACGAAGCTTTAGAAGAAGGTAGGCAGGAAGGCTTACAAGAAGGTAAGCTGCAAGCGAAGTTAGAAGCAGTCCCCCGATTGTTCGCATTGGGGTTGAGTGTGGAACAAGTAGCAAGGGCTTTGGATTTGACGTTAGATCAGGTGCAACAAGTTATTCAAAGTCCCTAGATCTACATCAATCGTGCGTTAGCTAGCGCTAACACAACGCCAGGTACTACAACGGGGGGGAACCCCCGCACCGTACTGGCTCCCCTACACTGCTACACTGCTTCACGGCTTAGCGCGAAATTTAAGGTTTACATCTTACCTTTCTGCATGACTTCCTGAAGGTGATGACGAATTTCCTGTGCGTGCTGGATATCAGACTGGCGTAATTTCTCGAACAGTTCTACACAAGGCTGAGAACCTGCTTGCTGTGCATCGTTGATGTAAGTTTCATAAGCTTTGATTGCTTCAGCTTTGTTGTGCAACACGGTGAGGAAATCATATTCCAAGTTGCTTACGGGATTTTGAGTTTGAGCGTTTCCTGCAGTTTGAACCATAAATTTACCCTCCTTTGGGTTTCTTATTTACTTCTACTCACCCGAAAAGAGGTATTCATCTTCCTAAAAGAGTATGCGACGATACGTAATTAGTAGCAAAGCAGTAACCCAAGAGGTTGCATTTTTTTAAAAATTCTCAGTTATCACTCTTTACTGATAACTGATAACTGATAACTGTTCACTGATTCAAACAATATCCTTGTAGTGCCGTGGATACTTGAGTTCACGCTCTTTTTCCTGTTGTTCGTTCTCAATCTGTTTAACAGGGGAAGAATGAGTGTCGTCGGCACTCATATAATCCATATGTGGTGTTTTGGCACACACAAATAATAGTCCACCCAGAACGACTAATAAGCCGCAAATTGATGCAGTCTGAACCCCGGAAATTTCCAGCGCACCATGAACAACCACTTCTCGCAATACGGAAACAATTGCTACTTCCACTGCTACCCCAACAGCAATACTATGCTCCTCTAAATACACCATAAGCAGTCGAAATAACTCGACCAAAATTAAGATGAATAGTATTTTGGCAGTGACGTGTTTAAAATCTACGGGTATTTCAAGGGTGGTAAAGAAAACCCATAGCTGCATCACCATAATAGCGAACAAACCCAAACACAGAACAATGACAATTAAGTCTTGGAAAGCCTCCATGTTACGGACAATCCAATGCCGATCTAGCCAGCGTTCGGAGAATAAGAATTGACTCTTGAGGCGCTTTTTCATGAGGATTTCCGTTACTATCAAGACAACTTCATTGCACACCAGCCATTTGGGCTTATAATTTCATTGTCTCGTAATTAAGCCACTATTTAGCGAGGTGGATAATTTTGATTTGATAATTGTTGCCATAGATTCTCTGCATTTTTAGCCCACTGGAAATTCTTCTGAGCTTTGTATAAATCTCTGGCATATTGCAACACTTCTGCTGCTTGTGGATATTGCTTTAACTGTATAAACACTAACCCGGCGCTATAATATGCATTGGCATTATTTGTATTAGCTTCTGCTGATTTTCTAAAAGCTTCTAATGCATCTTTTAACTTTTTTTGGTTAAATAAAATGGCACCGAGATTGTAATAAGCTTCGGAATATTTTGGATTGATTTTAACTGCTTTGCGAAATGCATCTTTTGCTTTATCGGCTTTGCCCTGTTGTAAATAACAGATGCCCATATGATAAGCAGGTTCTGGTGCGTTTTGGCTCAGTTCTATTGCTTTTTTATAGGATGCGATCGCTCTATCACAATCTCGTTGTTGCTCGCGCAGCAACCCTAAGTTATAGTAAGCCACTCCCAGTTTAGGATCAAGTTGTATTGCTCGTTGCAAATAATCGTTCGCTTGCTGCCAATTGCTTCCTTCCAAAAGCGAGCCACCGAGATTAGCATATGCCAGAGCAAACTGGGGATCAGATTGTGTCGCTTTGTAAAAAGCATCAGCAGCAGGTTGTAATTGTCCTGCTTGTCGCAGTGCTAGTCCTAAATTGTAGTGAGCTGCAGCTAAATTGCGATCGAGTTCTGTGGCTTTACGAAATAAAGCTATAGCATCTTCTACTCTCCCCACCTGAATGGCTTCTAATCCTTGTGTCAAGTAATCTTGAGCGCTGCTATCAATGTATTGCGCGAGTTTGAGAAGGTGAGGAGATAAAGGAACAGCTGGAGGTGGAAAAGCTGAGGATGATGGCGAAAGAAGGCTTTGAACCACTAATATCAAACCCACTAAAGCAGGAAGGCGATATTGACAAAGTTGGACTCGCATTGTTTTCTGGTATTGGAACACTTTAGGTTACGTTTACTTTACAAATTTTATTTAACATATAAACAGATTCATATAAGTTTAATTTTATATAGCAAGTTTTGTAATAGTTAAATTTTCTTCAGTTAAATATTACGAG
>NZ_QMEB01000107.1:0-1819 GCF_012912135.1 Brasilonema bromeliae SPC951
GCATGTGGCGTCCCTGGGCTAAAGCCACAGGGTTTTCATCTCACCCACTATAAATCCTGAAATGAGTCCAAATATTATTGCATCTAAAGGCTGGGTTTTACCTTCTTCTAGTCGCAGATTAACTTCCCAACGTATCAGCCCAGATATCAGCCCAATCATTACAAACCTGAATCTAGACGTTAACTTAGAGTTTCTATTTGCACGCAACCAATATGTCAGTTTAGATAGTAATCTAAGTGGATACCCTATAAGTGCAGACCTTCTACGTGTAGACTTTCTAAGTGCAGACTTTAATTTAGATATCGGGTTATATTCCAGATCTTCAGGCAATAAGAATATCAGTCCAGATATGAATCCAGATAGCAGTCCAGATATTAATCCAAAAAATATATAATGGATCCAGGGAATTTGATCCTGGGGATTGGAATTATAATTTAATATCTCAGAGAATAGTCCGCTAGCTAGTCCACACAGCAGTCCTACAATCAAACTAACTCCAATATGATATATTGTTTCTTGAAAGGTTACTTGATTGGATGGCTGAGACAGCCATTTGGGTTGCATCTTTTCAATTAAAAAATCTGTTTGATTCTCTTTATGCATTTGTTTTGCTAACCATTTTAGATATCTGTTAACTTCTTCTTTATTAACTTTTTCTGAGTAATTTGGATTACTTTTCCATTTCTCTAACTGCTTTTCAATATACTTGTAAAATATTTTGTTCCATATTTCATCTTCGCTATCTTCTTGCAAAAAATCTGTTTTCTGTTGTGAGTTCTTATCAGATTTGTAAACCTCAATTATCAAATAGAGGAATAAAGGTAATTTGATTAAAATCTGTAGTTGATTATTTGTATTTACCAATTCTTTCAACCAATCAGGGACAGAATTATCATTCAGATATTGAACAGCTTTTTCTAGATCGAGAGGTTTTAGTCGGACTACAATCTGAGATGTTAACTCTTGAAGTAATTCTTCTCTTTCTTCATTTTCATTATCTTCGTCTGTACGACTACAAACAACAATCCGTGTTGAATCATATGTAGTAATAAACTTATTTAATTCTCTAACACATGATTTTTGAGAAACGGACTTTAATTCATCAAAGCCATCAATTAGCAAAAGCAATTGTTTTTGTTGAACGAAATTCCATCCCTTTTCTTTAGGAACTTGATAAAAATCTTTTAATTGCTCCACGATCCACTCATCAATGGTCTGTTTCTCCTTCCAAGAAGAAAGGTTTAATATTATAGGAATCGGATGGTTCTTATCTTCACGAGCACGTTCAATTAGCTCGTTGGTCAGGTCTGCTAGAATTGTAGTCTTACCCGATCCAGGTTCACCCAGGATAAGCAGCGTTCTCTTATCATCCATTTCGTTGTCAAAGATATCAAAAACTTTAGTACCTGTAGGTCGTTCTTCTAAACCCAGTGGAATGACTTTATTGTTCAGTTCCTCTGGATTACTAATCAGTCCTTTTGGCTCAAGAAACGGTTGAACTTTGGTTTTCTGGACTCTATTGAGCAAAGTTTCGCGGTCTGGATCACGATTTAGTTTCTTTTGAATACTTCTCAAATCATCACTGTAATCTCCTTGGGGAAAGTCTTCTTCAAGGATTTCACAGAGACGACAAAGCGATTCTTCTAATTTGTTCCTAAATAATTTATTAATGAGTTTCTTAGCAAACTCATTACGTGACAAACCGCTTTCATAAGAAATATTGCCTATATCGATTCTAATATCCTCACATAACGTTTCCCGTCTCAAATCTGTTGTACGTTCGCTATTTATTAAGAGTTCTATCAGCTTTCTTCTGTCT
>NZ_QMEB01000107.1:1829-15165 GCF_012912135.1 Brasilonema bromeliae SPC951
CAAATCTGTTGTACGTTCGCTATTTATTAAGAGTTCTATCAGCTTTCTTCTGTCTGTTTCATTATTTAGATCTTTTAGAGACATATTTTCTCAGAAAAACTCCTAGTTGTAGTACTTACAGTTAAGTTTTATTTTTATCCTTCTCAAATCATCACTGTAATTTCCTTGGGGAAAGTCTTATTCAAGGATTTCACAGAGACGACAAAGCGATTCTTCTAATTTGTTCCTAAACAATCTATTAATGAGTTTCTTAGCAAACTCATTACGTGACAAACCGCTTTCATAAGAAATATTGCCTATATCGATTCTAATATCCTCACATAACGTTTCCCGTCTCAAATCTGTTGTACGTTCGCTATTTATTAAGAGTTCTATCAGCTTTCTTCTGTCTATGTCGTTTACCCCCTTCTCAACCTTTCCTGTACCAGGCTCTAATCCCAGTTTTTTCAAGGATTCTGTAATGTTATCCCAGCGAATGACATAACTTTCATTGCTACCTTTAGATTGAATAACCCCCACTACAGCATTTAAGTTATTAGCCAGAACAGGTCCACCGCTAGTTCCTGAGTCCACCAAAACATTAATTCTATAAGCTTCAAAAGTCGAAGTAGAGTTTGGTAGTTTATTCCAAGAATTAGTGAATGTTTTGTCCTTATACTCATAAGTAGAGAGAGTATTAACAGATGCACTTTTGTGGATACTTTGAGCATGAAAGTCTGAGCCATCTCGAAAATTGAAAGCTTTTTCTAGAGAAAAACCATAAACTGTAACCGATGTTGATACATCTTGTAGATTGATAATCGGAACAGCTTTTGCACCAGAAAGATTTATCTTAAGAATGGCAATATCAACGTCTGGATTTGAAAGGTCTTCACACCACTGTACGTGATTGTAAACTTGCCCCTGATACTCTACTTTCAGTGAATTTAAACGGTAGATGACATGATGGCAGGTAATAAAATAGCCATCAGAGTGGATGATAAATCCAGAACCAGCAGTACTCTGTGTATCAGGATTGATAATTTTTACCATTGATTTTTTGAGTTCATCAATGTCATAACCCATTTTTATAGTCTCCTTTCAGATTCATAGCGGTTTTCAATGCAATACATTACATTACAGTTTTGATTTTCTTGTGAGACAGATGTATTGCCTTTTCTATGCTGATCACTCCACCTCACAAGAACTGTATTTAAGACAATTAAGAATTACTAGAATTCTGTCTGTTATTGCTTAAGTTCCATTCAATAGTGACCTTAACATTAGCTTGTGATGTCCCTTTCGCCACCAAAGGAATGCCCGCTTCTCCTCCCATCTGTAAACCAAATTCCAATGTCACTTTATTTGGTTTTGTAAGATCATTCACACCTTGCTGTACGCTATCAAGTAATATTTGTGAATAACCGTTTATCGTAGTAACTAATGATTTTTTGAATCGCTCTGTTCTTCTGGCAATATCTTCGATGGGGTCTGGAGCACCTACAGCTCGTAGCTGAGTACTTTCTTCTACATCGTACTGTATGTATATTTTAGAACCGTCAGGAGCGAGTATTGTTGTGATAGCCATAAGTGGAATTCTCTTTGATGATGTCTTTTTAGGAAAAAGTTAACAAGGTACTCAGACGCAACTGGTAAAACCAGTAACGCTACTATTTTATCTTATTTAGTAGTAGCCTCTTACCTCTTAGCCTTAATGGTTAGCAGTTTCTAGTTCCATGTGCTACCTCTTTAAATAGTGTTTTGCTTTATTAATACCACACGGTTTCTATTACAGATTCCGCAATTGAGGTGATTAAAATTTCTAGCTGTTGTTTCGACTTATGCAGTCATGCAGAATTCTAGAGAAGGAATTTTTTGTTGTTTTTTATACAAAATTATCTTCTCAAAGTTTAATTTCGATAGATAGATAGCTAAATATCAGATTTGAAGATGCCCAAAATATATATATAGGAAACAGTAAAAGTAACTTATGCAGTTTTTGCTTAAGCAAACTTGCCCCTAAAATCAGCTTTAGCGCGTTGTTGTAGATGCCAATTAGAGGAATGCAGAGTAGGCATTAGACTGACACACTTGCTGGGCACTTAGTTTTAACTCCGGCAAAGCTATTGAAATAAAAGATTCTTATTCTTAATTTTGAACTTTGAATTTTGTTCGCGCAGCGTGCCCGAAGGGCATACTTTGAATTGTTTTGGCGTACTTGTTGATGATGCTTATCTCTGGCGCTGTAGTACGCAAACAAAAACCCACTGTCTTTTGAGTATGAGCAGATGGTAAGTCATGAATGAATGGCGCTCTTTAATATATTGCGCTTATGACAAGTATAACAGAGGAGTAGAAGCTCTATCGTTAAGGTATGGATTGCTGAGCGGCTTGAGTGGCATACTTAAGTCATGCGTGGCGCTCTTTTTGTTTGGGCATTGATGACACAACAGCCTAACCGCAAGTGTAGAAAAACAATGAAAACGTATCAAATAATACTAGATACCAATGTCCTACTCGCGGGTTTACGCTCCAGCCGTGGCGCATCCTATAAGCTATTAACAATGCTCAACAATAATCGCTGGCAATTAAATATTTCTACCGCCCTAGTATTCGAGTATGAAGAAATTCTTAAACGAGAACAAACACAACTAGGTTTAAGTTTGGAAGATATTGATAATATTATAGAAGCTCTTTGTGCCATTGCCAACAAACGCAAGATTTTCTATCTGTGGCGACCAATGTTAAATGATCCAGATGATGATTTTTTGGTAGATTTAGCTGTAGAATCTCAAGCCGATTATATCATCACTTATAACCAGAAAGATTTACAACCAGCCGAGAAATTTGGTATCAAAGTCGTAACCCCCAAACAGTTCTTGCAAGAAATGGGAGAAATCGCATGACTCATTTAAATGTACAAATTCCTCAGTCTTTGTATAAACAAATAGAAACTTTGGCAACAAGAGAAAATATATCAATTGAACAACTTGTCGCGGTTGCTCTCTCTGCACAAGTTTCGGCTTGGATGACGAAAGATTATTTAGAAGAAAAAGTTCAACGTGGGAGTTGGGAGAAATTTCAACAAGTTTTAAATAAAGTCCCTGATGTAGAACCAGAAGATTATGATAAACTTGATTAATTTGATTGTAACTCAGAGGTTGTTTGAAAAGGGTCTTTCTATGTCATATTGAACGCAGCGTAGCGGAGTGAAATATCTCAGTATGTGCCCGAAACCCTAGATTCTTCGCTCCACTTTGTTCCGCTCAGAATGACTAAATTATACTTTCTCGGACTTTAAAAACATCCTCTCAGATTATGCTGTGAGTCCGATGCCTTTCCCTGATAAAAATCGGAAGAAATAACTAGTACACTAAGGCGTAAATAAACCACCTCTTCCAAATCATAGTTGCAGAAGTCTATCGTCAACAACTCTGGTTGTACGAAAATAAAAAACAGAGTATTGACGCTATAAAAGCTGACGATGTGGTCTTATTTGTTGAAAATTAAACAAAATATCTTAACCAGGAATGAACGAGGACTGATTTACTGGTTGATCATCAGTGGATTTGCCATAGTCATAGCGCTTGAATATCTAACGCCGCCTGAGTATGTATTCGGCTACCTCTACACAGGAACGATTTTGTTGGCGAGTTCCCGATTAAGTCGTAATGCAGTGCTTGGCGTGACGCTAGCGGCTACCGGATTAACGCTGTTGAATTTGTTTATCCCGGGAGTAGAAACGGTTCATCCGCCAACGGTAGCAAATCGGTTAATTGCTGTAATTGCGTTGGTTGTAACAGGTTACTTAAGCGATCGCAACCACCGCAATAAGGAAGCTATTGCTTACGCGCAAACACAGTTACGCTCTCAACAACAGCTAGCGCAGATGCGGGAAGATTTTGTTTCTACCTTAACTCATGACTTAAAAACACCGCTACTAGGAGCCATTCAAACGTTGAAATCGTTTGAAGAAGGGCAATTTGGTGCAGTTACACCGATGCAAGAGCGTATCATAGAAACAATGACTCGTTCTCACCGTACCACGTTGCAGCTTGTAGAAACTTTGTTGGATGTATACCGCATCGACACTGAAGGGCTGAAACTTCAGCGATCGCCAGTGAATTTAGTCACAGTAGCACAGGAGGCGATCGCCACCCTAACTGAAATCGCAAGATCACGTCAGATTTGTGTCTGTGTTAATTATGGAGAATCAGATTTTTGCCGCTCATTCTGGGTGAATGGGGATTCTTTGCAACTTGGGCGAGTTTTCTCTAATCTTTTAATCAATGGCATTAACCATACTCCCCGTGGTGGAAAAGTGGAAGTTGTGCTGGAGACTTCTGCTATTGATCAAATTGTGAAGATTTCTGACAATGGTTGTGGAATAACACAAGAAGAACTACCTTACCTATTTGAGAGATTTTATCAAGGACAGAGCGATCGCCTCTTTATAGGTTCAGGGCTGGGATTGTATTTATCCCGCCAAATTATTGAAGCACATGGCGGTATAATTTGGGCAGAGAGTCGCGCAAGCAAAGGGGCAATATTTGGGTTTCGACTGCCTGTGTGTCCGCCACCAGGCGATTAGGATGGCGAAGTAAGGAAGATTCTGACTTGTGAACCAATAACTAAAAATGAAACCAGGTGCGGTTGTGAAAATATTACTCGTTGAGGATGATGAACTGTTTCGCTTGGGTTTGCGAATGCGGTTACAACAGGAGACGGGTATAGAAATCGTAGCTGAGGCGGAAGATGGTGAACAAGCTGTAGAACTAGCTAATCGTTATCTGCTGGATTTGGTTTTGCTAGACGTTGGCTTACCAGGGATTGGTGGAATAGAAGCTTGTCGTCAAATCAAGCAGCAGCATCCAGATTTACCAATTCTAGTTTTAACATCTCGTTCGGAAAAACCTTTGATTGCGCGGTTAATTGAAGCAGGGGCGCAAGGTTATTGTCTCAAAGGAATCCCATCAGAGTCTTTAATATTGGCATTGCGTTCGGTAGCAGCAGGCGCTTCTTGGTGGGATCACACAGCAACCAGAGAAATTCGAGCCGCTTTTGGGGGAAACAACACAGCAGCGCCCGTACAAGATAAGCAACCATCAGAAAATCCGTTGACAAAGCGCGAGCAAGAAATTCTGGCGTTAGTAGCTGCTGGTAAAAGCAATCAAGAAATTGCAGAAATTCTCTATATTGCTTCTGGTACAGTAAGGGTTCATGTCCATGCGATTTTGCATAAGTTAGAAGTACGCGATCGCACCCAAGCCGCAATATTGGCTATACAGAAAGGATTAGTAGCAAAAGAACTGCTGCAGAATTAGTAACAGTTATCAGTTATCAGTTACCAGTTACCAGTTATCAGTTATCAGTTACCAGTTACCAGTTACCAGTTACCAGTTATCAGGTAGGAAACGGACTCGTCCACCCCTTGTTCACTGTTTACTGTTTACTGTTCCCTGTTAAGCGTTCCCTGTTCCCTAAGCAGTTTACTTGAGCCAAAATCAGTCATCATAAAAGCATAGGCATTGATCTATGCTGGGAAACCTATGACAAATATCCCGCTTTTTGCTAATCGCACTCAAGCTGGGGAACAACTGGCGCAAGCAATTGACGCTATTTTGACCCAGCAAATTGCTGATCAAGTTACAAACCCTTTACAAATTGTCTATGCTTTGCCAAGAGGAGGAGTACCAGTCGCAGCAGCAGTCGCGCGTCTCCTCAACTGTCCGTTGATGATAGAGGTGGCGAAGAAAATTGGTCATCCCGAAAATCCTGAGTTGGCTATTGGCGCGGTTACTGCTTCCGGAAATGTTATTTGGGATCAGCACAATGTGTTTTTTCGCCGTACACCCAAATCAGGGTGGCGGGAAGAAGCACTCGATACCGCTATTAGTCAAGCTAAGTCTCTTCAAGCTCAACTAAGTCCTGCTTGTCCGCAGGTGAATACTCAAGGTGCTATCCTCATCTTAGTAGATGATGGTATCGCTACAGGTATGACAATAGCAGTCGCGGCAACATCTCTCAAAGCACTCTCGCCAGCAGAAGTTTGGTTATGTAGTCCAGTAGCCCCTTTGGAATTGTTACCCTGGTTGGATCAGTGGGGCGATCGCGTGGTTGTCCTATCAACACCAAAACCTTTCTTCAGTGTCAGCAATTTTTACGTAGAATTTCCTCAGGTAGACACAAAAGAAGCTTTTGAATGTCTACTGCAACAAAACCAGGACATCATAAATTCTCAAAAAGAAATTTGAGAATTCATAGCGTGATCATTTTTTCTCTGTAGCCGACGTGTGTAGTCAACCAAAGCTTGGTAACAATCTGGTTCTCATTCTAAGAATCTTGGAGAAACTTCGCTAGCTCTAAAGTTTCTTCATAGTAATTAATTGCTTTAACATAATCGCCCAAGGCTTCACAAGCAACTCCCAAACTACCGAGTGATTGTTCTTCACTACGCTTGTCTTTCATTGCTCTGGCTAATAATAAACGTTGCTCATAATAGACAATTGCTTTCGCATAATCCCCCTGGGCATAACAAGCATTACCCAGATTTTTTAACACTTGAAGTGCAGTTTGGTGATTGTTCAGCGAGTAAGCTCTTTTGATACACTGCTCGTAGTAGGCGATCGCTTTGGCAAAATCCCCTAAAGCATACCAAGCGCTGCCCAAATTCTTTAGAACTTGCTCTTCGCCCCAATGATCTTGGAGTTCCCGCACAATTTCTAGGCTTTGCTGTTTGAATTCAATTGCCTGATGAAGGTCACCCAAAGCTTTATAGACCAATCCCAAATTATTAAGTCCCGCCACCTGACTTCGCTTATCTCCTAGTTGCTGCGCTATTTTCAAACACTTTTGTAGGAACTCAATTGCTTTGTTATACTCACCTAAATGACGGTAAGCATTGCCTAAATGCGAAAGCGCCTGCATCTTGATGACTTGCAAGTTTGCGACATCTTTTGTTAAAAGTAAACACTGCTTTGAGTGTGAAATCGCACTTTTGTAGTCTCCTAAGTGGTAAACTATGTAAGCTAAACAAGAAAGAACTTGCGCTTGTTTTTCAATGTCTCCAACTGCTTGAAATAACGCAAGGGATTCTTGTAAAGACCTCATGGCTGCAAGTGAATCTCCAGCTTGCTGCTGTTGAACTCCTTGTCGTAATAACCTGTTTGCTTCTTCATAGTGGTCTTGTTGTCTGTGGGGAACTAATATTTCCTCATGTGAATCCCTGAAATCATCAGAGATACTGACATGTTCCCTTTCAGTTAAGCATGCTCTAAGTGATTCCACGTAAACTATGTTTTCGACCTGGAATTCCATTCGTTTTTCCACATCAACCTACCCCTGTTAATAGTGGTGATACATAATAGTGTTCCCAAAATTAGAGTGCGTATCTCACGGGAAGATGAAGAATATAGGAATTCAGGATCGTTTTCGAGGATTAGGGGTCAGTAGGGGTTCCCCTTGTTAAAAAGATTACTGTGGAGTCGTGAGAGTTATGACGATAGAAAGAGTGTTGGAACCGGAAGTCATGGATAGTTTAGAAGAAGCCATTGAGTATGATGCAATGGACTTCATCAAAGTCAATACTGCTTTTGCTAAAGAAGCAAGCACTCTTGGACCAAAGGAACAGGGTCTAGTACTCGATGCTGGTACTGGTTCTGGTCGCATTCCAGTTTTACTGTGTCAAATGCGTCCCCAATGGGAAGTGATAGCTATTGATTTAGCTCAAAGTATGTTGCAAATAGCATCACAACACATTCAGCAGGCTGGTTTACAACAGCAAATTCGACTGGAATTAGTAGACACGAAAAACTTGCCTTATCAAGATGAGCAATTTGATATGGTTGTGTCAAATAGTCTCGTCCACCATTTGCCCGATCCGTTACCTTTCTTTAGCGAACTTAAGCGTGTCTTAAAACCCAATGGTGGTATTTTCATCCGCGACTTATTTCGACCAGTTGATGAAACCACAATCAATGCTTTGGTTAATACTATCGCAAGAGAATACAATATTCATCAGAAAAAGTTATTTCGTGATTCTCTTCACGCCGCACTCACACTAGATGAAGTGAATCAGTTGATTTCACCCCTGGGGTTGCAAAGAGTAAAGGTCTAAACAGTCATTGGACTGCACAACGGGCTTGGAGTGATTGAGTTGGGAGTTGGGAGTTGGAAGTCGCAAGTCAGAAGCCGGAAGTCGGAATCTCTTAGTGGGGGATTGGGATCTATATGTGCTCACGATTCTCGCTTTACCCCACCCCGGTTTTGTCTAACGCCAAAACCTCCCCTCCCCTTATTAAGGGGAGGGGATTAAGGGGTGGGGTCAAATCAACGTGGGTTTCCCCAGTTGTTGCAAGAGCGTAGGCGTGCAGGAGATAGTAAGTGTGCTGGAAGCTGATGACGACTTACGCCACATTCGGCTCAACTAAATTTTCTCCACCTTGAATGACTTTCGCTGACTCAATTTTGTCACCCGCCTTGAGTTTTTCCAAAACATCTTTACCTTCAGTGACATAGCCAAAAACGCCGTAACGACCATCCAACAAGTTGCGTCCTGCTGGAGTCAGTTCCGGTTCAAACAAAAAGAAGAAGACTTGTGAAGAACCACCATTGTTATCAGATTCGGGACGTGCCAACGCTACAGTACCATAAGCAGAGAAAGGCAGAACGGGTAAATCAGTGTAACGACCAATCTCCTCTAAAGTGAAACCGTAGGTCGGTTCTTTATCACCTTGTACAAGAAATTCTAGGGGAATGGCGCGGTATTTACCTGTTTTTGGATCAATAAAGCCGACATCTTTACCTGGTGGGTCTCCAGTTTGTACAACGTAGGATTCTTCTGAACGGGTGAATTCTAAACCGTCATAAAAACCCCGTTGCACCAAGTCCACAAAATTCCCAGCAGTGACAGGGGCGCTGTAGCCATCTACAATAACTGTCAGGTCGCCTTTGTTAGTTTTCACTTCCACAGTCGCACGACCTTTGAGTTGAGGTAAATTGCTGTATTTGGCTGGCACTTCAAAGGGAAATTCCTTCACCATTGACTCTTCTAGTTTGCCAACAAGACTCAGCAATTTGGCACGTTGCTCTCGAACCTGTTCTTTATCTTTTGTTTTGACGACTTCTTGCAAAGCATTTACGCCGGATTTTAATTCAGCAATCACAGCTTCAGCTTCGCTTTGACGTTCTTCTGGAACATCTGCCAAAAGTTTGGAGGGTTTATCGAGAATTCGCGATGCTTTGCTGAGGTCTTGAGAAACAGCACCCCAGCGTCGATTTGCTCGCAATTGAGTGGTAATGTCCTCTAAAGAAGCTTGCAGTTGCCGTACAGGTTTATTATCTATAGGAAGTGAGTAGCGCAATAGAGCATTGCCGTCAGTAATGGCATTCCCCGCTGGTAACCCAGCGCTACTAGAAGGAGTCCATGCGGCTGTACTTATTCCTAAAAATAGAGTTACCAGCAGCAGTGCTATTGGGCTGTTCTTCAGCCAGGATTTCAATATTTTGAACATAAAATGGCTCAAATGCAGCATCAAATTGTTGACTGGGCGTCACCCAACAATCATCTTCCCACAGTACAAGAAGCACTTTCGCTTTCATATCAAGTTACATCTTTAGAAAACGTAAATCTAGAAACCCGGTTTCTCGAACTCGACTTTAGGCATTATGGCAATTTTAAACGAATAATCATGGCAAGGTTTCAACTTTTGAGCGTTCGCGAACGCGAGTGCGTGCGCTTTGCGCTCAGCGGCTCCCTGCTGGAGCATCACCTGAGATTATTCTCAAATGCTATTTGGATCAATACCCAACTCTCTCAACTTTGCTGCTAGTCTTTGTTGGTGTTGTTCAGCAAGTTCCCTTTGTTGTCGTTCGCTTTGAGCAACTTCATCAGCAGTCAGATATCGCTTACCTTCCTTATCATGCCAATACAATACTTCTCGCTTCACCACACCAGAAGTATAACTTCCACGTCCAATTCCCAATCCTACTTCTGGCATCCAAAACGGTTCTTGTATTTGCTGTTGATATTCTCCATCTACCAATTTATACAATTCAAAGGGTTGATGTTGGTCGCGTCGCCAATACTGAGGATTATAAATAACGTAATACAAAACTCCTAGTTTTGCATAAATTTCTAGCTTCTTGTCATACTCATCCCCTGGTGTTTTGGAAACCACTTCCAAAACGAACTTGGGTACTATTTCCTCCTCTTCCCAGACTGCGTAGCTCAAACGAGACTTTCCTGCTTTGCGTCGTTCCACACCCAAGCTGAGAAATCCATCTGGTATGACTGGTACTAAGTGACTCACTCCTGTTGTGTGGTAAATACCCATATCAATACCAAAAAACCAATCATTCCGATTTGCCCAAATGGATTCGAGGATAAATAATAACAGGTTGGGGAGAAAATTCTGGTCTTCGTTATCCACGGGTGTATCGTCTGAACATGGTAGTTCATCGGTAGTTGGTAGGGTGAAGCGTGGTTCAGATTGTACCATAGGTAGGACTTTCAAGTAATTTAACCGATGGATGTGGTGCCTGGTGAATTCTATTCTAGAAAATATCAGGCAATCTGTTTGTAAAACCTATTGTTCTTTTGTGGTCAGTTAAGTAGGTCAACATAAAAAAACGTAAAATCTAGAAACCGAGTTTCTTTAAGAAACCCGGTTTCTGACGCCACGCACTTTATGTTAAAGACGATTCAAACCATTGTCTACTCTTGCAAAGATGTGCAGAATAGGAAATTCATCTGACGCGGTTATCACAACCACGTTACGTACATTTCCTAATAGTCGTCGCGTCTAAATAACCCCAATAAAGGACCAAGAATAATACCAAACACAAAGCCACCGATATGCGCCCAGTAAGCAACTCCTCCCGTCTCCACACTCATATTAGCGGCTGCTTGCAGGTTGGCAAGACCAGATATCACATTCTGAACAAAGAAAAGTCCTATCACGACAACTGCTGGAACTCTAATTGTCGTAAAGAAAAAACCTAAAAAGATTAATGATAGAACTCTTGTATCGGGAAAGCGGATAATGTATGCGCCTAGAATTCCAGCAATAGCACCACTTGCCCCCAAGGATGGAATTCCAGAATTGACACCTATGATCCACTGACATAAAGCTGCTAAAGCACCGCAACTCAGATAAAAAATTAAGTATTTAAAATGACCTAAGCGATCTTCAATATTGTTGCCAAAAATCCATAGATACAGCATGTTGGAGAGCAAGTGCCACCAACCGCCGTGTAAGAATTGCGAGGTAAATAAAGTCGTCCACTCACCAGCAAAATTGTTTGTTAACTCTCGTGGTATAACCGCATACAACTGGAAAAATTGCTCTATTTGTGCATTTGATAGACTCACCTCATGAAGAAAAACTAAGACGTTCATGCCAATCAACCCATAGGTAATATATGGGGTGATTCGTGTTGGATTTTCGTCGTACAGGGGAAACACAGGTGTTTTTCCTAATCACTGATTAACTGCAATATATCTTGTAAAACTGGCAGTTGCTAAGTAGCTGCAATGGAAAATCCATATTTGGCAAACTTAATCACAAATCACAAGTGCCAACTCTATTGAGGGCACTTGCTTTGTACTATCTGTACCAAGATTCTTGGCTTGGTTTGTCGCTAAATAAACCCAGCAATGGACCGAGAATTGCCCCAAAAACAAAACCACCTGCATGTGCCCAGTAGGCAATACCACCACTTTCCATGCCAACATTAGTCGGTGTTTCTAGACTGGCTAATCCGTAAAACGCTTGTTGGATAAACCAAAATCCCAGAAAGAAGTATGCTGGGACACGAAATGTGGGGAAGAAAATTCCTAGAGGAACGATGCCGAGAATTTCTGCTTGGGGGAAACGCAGAATGTATGCCCCTAACACGCCGGCGATCGCACCACTTGCTCCCAAGGAAGGAATTGAAGAGTTTTGTGCAAAGTACCATTGGGCTAGTGATGCCAAAACACCGCAACTTATATAGAAAAACAAATATTTGACATGACCCAATTTGTCTTCAACGTTGTTACCAAAAATCCATAGGAACAACATATTACCAGCTAAGTGCAGTAAACCGCCGTGCAAAAACTGCGAAGTAATCAAAGTTAACCATTCTGGCACTGGTTGGTTGACTGAAATTCCCGCAAAGCTTGCAGTCAGTTCTCGCGGAACAACAGCTGCAAGGTGTAAAAATCCATCTAATTGTCGTGCAGGTAAACTTGCTTCGTAAAGAAAAGCTAAGATATTGACAGCAATCAGTCCATAAGTGACATATGGGGTGATTGTCGTCGGATTATCATCTCTAATAGGAACCACAGGCGTTTTTCCCAATTTTTGAGCAACCAGCCTCACATTACATAATTTTCTGTATTATTTCTTCTAACCTGTGGCAGGCTTTTAGCACAGTCAACACTTATCAGTGAACAGTAAAGGAGTCAGGAGTCAGGAGTTATAAGTCAGAATTCTTTATTTCTTCCTTCTGAATCAAGAATTGCACCAATTGCTGAATTCTTCTTCACACTGATAACTGATAACTGGTAACTGGTAACTGATGACTGCTTAATAATTCTTCATCGCCCGTTGCATGTCACGCTGATCTTGACGTCGTTTGATGTCTTCGCGCTTATCGTGAACTTTTTTACCTCTGGCAAGAGCTATAGTTATCTTCACCCAACCGCGCTTGAGATACATCTTCAAAGGTATTAAAGTTAAACCTTGCTGTTCTACTTTGCCAATAAGCTTGCGAATTTCCTCGCGATGCAGCAACAGCTTGCGCGTGCGGCGCGGTTCGTGGTTAAAATACTGCCCACTCGCATTGTAAGGCGAGATATGGGCGTTAAGGAGCCATGCTTGACCATCACGGATTAAGCCATATCCATCTTGGAGATTAACTTTACCCGCACGAATTGATTTCACCTCAGTTCCTGTCAATTCAATTCCAGCTTCATAGGTTTCAAGAATTTCGTATAAATAACGGGCTTGACGATTGTCGGTAACAACTTTGTAACCTTGGCTATTTTCACTCATTTAGAATTCTACGTATGTTTAATGTGTTAGAAAAGATAGTGTATGGTCGTTTGTGAATTTATGTGGGGATGTTAAACCGCCATCAATATTCAACTGAATATCAGTGTTATCCTACTAATTTAGCTTTTTTGTACTGTTTTAGGTTGTTTGTATTGTTAATTAAACTTTTGCAACAGTTAAGCGCGTATTTCCGGTTTATCATATCTTTTTATTTAGCTTATTTCTACTACGTAATAAAAAATCAAAAATGTTTAACAAACACAAACTCAGTATTTTTCTTCTGTAATGGTTGGGATAATTTTGTACTTCTTGAGTGTGAG
>NZ_QMEB01000107.1:15175-19275 GCF_012912135.1 Brasilonema bromeliae SPC951
CTCAAGGGTTGAGGAAGTTAAATCATGAAACGTCAATTAACTAAAGTCATCGGCACCAGCGTTATTGCTTTAAGCATGGCATTGCCCTTTAGTGTACCTGCTTTTGCTCAGACTACAACTGAATCCGGAGCTACCACCACCGCTCCTAACACAACAACTGACACAAGAAACACAAGAACTTATAATGACAATGATTTTGATTGGGGTTGGTTAGGATTACTTGGTTTACTTGGTTTAGCTGGTTTAGCTGGCAGAAAGCGCCACGAAGAACCAACCCGCTATCGTGACCCTAATACCACTGTTGGCACCACTACCTACAGAGATTAATTGTAGTGTCTGTCCAGCGATCAAGTACAAAGAATGAAGCAACAAAAAAACATGAAGCCTTAGATGAGGTATCTAAGGCTTATGTCAAGCTTATTGATCAAGGACAGTTAGGGTGCAAAAGACTGTCCTTAACTATTGTAAACAAAAGTTAGCTAGCTGTAGGCTCTGTGTTATGTGAATTGAATTCTCTGTCCCGACCTTGGGGTATAGATTTGTAATAGCAAGCAATTAAGCCAACCATCAGCCACCATACGGTATTGACTTCAGGACGAAACCAGACGGTATCAACTAAATTGTGGGCAAGTGTACCGGCGAGAGTTGCGATCGCCCCCATTATCCAAAATCCATCCACACTTTTGATTTCTCGTAGCCGTTGCAACTGCAATAAGCCAGTATTAAATATTACAATTAGCAGCCAAAGAAAACAAGCGAAACCAACAAAGCCAGTTTCTACAATCACCTCCAAGAAAATGGAATAGGCACTCAAAGCGCTGTAACGGGGGAGTTGATAGAGAGGATAAACTTTGTTAAACGCAGAATGACCAGGTCCAATACCAGTGATTGGATAATCCTGAATCATCTTGAAGACAGCAGTCCAAACATTTCTGCGAAAATTATTACTACTATCTTGCCTATCAGCAAAAATACTGAATACTCTATCGCGTACTGGTTCAACAAAGACCACAGCTAACACCAAGACGCAAGTCAAGCTACTCAAAAGAATCCACGGCAAACCAGTGCGCCAGAAAGGAGGCATTTGCACGCTCCACCAATAGTACAGCAACCCTATTAAGATCAGAACTGCAACGACTAGCCCAATCCAGCCACCACGACTAAAAGTCAGAATTAGGCATGAACCATTAACAACACACATGGTTAATGCCAATGCTTTTTTGAAGCCGCTAGCCCACGCAAAAACTGCGACTATGCTTAAAACCACCGCAGGCAAAAGGTATCCAGCCAGCAAGTTAGGATTGCCTAAATAACTATAAACCCTTGTGGTCTTTGACATACTAGATGTTGGATCAACCCACGTCGCCAGTGGTGGTGCTCCAAAAAACCATTGTCGTAACCCGTATACACTTACAATCAGAGAGATGTGCAAGTACAGCGTAATCAGCCATTGGCGAAAGCGAGGCAATCTCAGAACTCTAGCACAGAGGGCAAACAGGAGCAAATAGAGTGTAAAATTTCTCAAATCGGTCAACGCTGCCTTCTTCACAGGTGACAATGCTGTAGCTACAGTAGCAACTCCCCAATAAAGCAGTACCAGCAAATGAATCGGGGTAACACTTGAGGCATTTGGTGTTGTTTCATCTGATAAAGTTAATAACAGCCAAAATCCGGCACAAGCTACCAATATCAATCCCAATAGGTCATTGGACACAAAAGGTGCAAGAGTATACACCAGGCTGAGTAAAACAGCTGCTATTGTTTCTCCCCACTGCATCAATAGACTACTTTGTCGCCAAGAATGGAACAACCCCACCAAAGACCGGTGTAGGTAACTCGTGCCAAGATATTGTCTTAGAGGCAGATAGGATAAAGTGAATCGTTGCCAAACTAAATTCATAGTATCAAGCTGTGATGAATGACCACTCCCGTGTAGAACTTCGACTTAATGATGATAATCTGGGTATTTTAAAAAGTTCATAACACAGATTGCAAGTTATTATTCATTCGTTCCTAACTGCCATCCGCCATTGTTGATCATTTGAACAATTTGCACTTCATTGCTCATTGAACACAGCTAGTCTAGTTTGACATCAACACAAGCATTGGCTTCAGTCAAACATCGCTGTTTGCTTCTGCTGTGTCTAAATTCAATGGCAAACTCAGTACATAACGATATCCTGATTGTGATGAACCTTGAATAGCAATTTGTCCACCATGTAACTCTGCCACATGACAACTCAGTAAAAGTCCTAGGCTTTCACGAGAAAGATAACCGTGAGGCTTGGTTGCACTAGTGCTTGACATATTCACGATTAAGTCTCCTGTTTGGTCTTGGTTCTCCAAATGACCACTATGAGTACGTGTCAATTCTTGCAATGGTAATGTTCTGCTATGAGAAAATAAAGGGTCAATTTCAGTTATCCCCTCACCTAACCAAGGATGTGACACCCAGACAGTGATGTTTAGTGTATCGTCTTTGGAAGAAACATGAATGCGAACAGTACTACCTGTAGCTGAAAGTTGAATCACACTGAAAACCAGGTGATATAGGATTTGTCGCACCTTGTCTTTATCCAAGGAGCAAATGCGGTTGCGTTCTGGTTCTATAGACAGACGAATATCTTGCTCACGGCGGTTAGCTGCTTCTTCTAAAGTACTGATAGCCTGTTGACACAGCATTTCAATATCTATAGGAGTTAAATTTAATGCTGTTGGGTTTTCCTCCATAGTCCCCATCTGAGAAATTTCGTTCACCAATGAGAGCAAGTACCGACCACTATGTTGAATAATATCCACATATTCTCTTTGTTTATTTGTCAACGGACCATAAATCTCACGTCCCAAAACACTAGCCATACCTAGGACAGATGTTAAGGGAGTACGTAACTCCTGAATGAGTTGTCCTAACAGTTCCAATTTCAATTGGTTGGTAATAACTAAGTCTTTTTGTATAGATGGGCTGATTTTGATTTCAGTAGTATTAACAACATTCTTATCTGACAAGTTAGAAGCACTACTAGGGACACTGCTACTTGAAGTTGTTTCCAACAGACGGTTACGCTCAAACTCACTCATACTCCAACGGGCAATAATTTGTATAAATTCAATATCTTTATCTGTGAAATCGCGGGGTTTTATGTCCATTACTGCTAATGTACCCAGACAATGCCCACAAGCATCAAACAGTGGCGCTCCTAAATAAGAACGAATACCATAATCCTGAATCAACTTGCTGTAAGCAGAACTGTCTGCTCTCGTCAATTTCTCCGTATCATTAATGACAAGAGGTTGTGAATCCTCTACCACCTTGGTACAAAACGATTCGTGACGTAACAGTTCACGGCTTTGTGCGAGATGATTCATAATTCCTCCCCGCAGCTTAGACAAGCCCAGAGATGATTTGAACCAGTGGCGTTCTTGATCCACAAATCCCAAAATGCAAATTTGTGCTTCCAATAAGTGGGCTGCAGTTTGAGTAGCTTCTTCAAAAACTGGAATTGTCTCTGGTTGGCGCAAACCTAAATCTGATAAAACTTTAAGGCGTTGTCGTTCTCCCATTTCCTGGGAAACCCAGACATCCCCTGGGGTAAACAATTTGTTTTCAGACTCTACCATTGTCATCGCTACCTTAACAATCTCTTACTAGAGTAATTTATATAACCACTGTTTCTGGGTTATTTCCTATCCTTAAGATTCCCTAATTTGCTCCTAAATGAACACAATTAGAGGAAAAATTTTTTATTTTTTTGTTTATAGCTGTATAAGTAAACACTCTTAAGTAACTTCCTTGGATCACAAGGTAATGGAGTCTTCCTGAATCCATATTTATAATGAGCTACTGTTACCATCAAGATAACTAGTATAATAAACATAAAATTTTAAGTATTAACACTTGCGTGCTGACGATCAACATATCACAAGAAACTACAACGCTTCTCATGAATGAAAAGAAATCTATTTTTTATGTTTTTATACTAAACCAGGGTTCGTTTAGAATTGGATTTGGGCAACTATTACATCCCACATTCCGCCTCTGGAACTTTAGCATAGTATAATCACTGTTAAAATGATTGATTAGTTTGTATTAAATAATAATT
>NZ_QMEB01000439.1 GCF_012912135.1 Brasilonema bromeliae SPC951
ATAATTAATTACACAATGTCATTGCGAATGGAGCGAAGCGAAATGAAGCAATCGCAAGGGCTGGGATTGCTTCGCTTCGCTCGCAATGACTGTAAATATTTGTGTTCATCTACTTATTGCCTGTTGCCTTGTTTGCTGGTAACTGATAACTGATAACTGATAACTGATTCTTTGCGCCCATTTCGACTGTTGCGTCCATTTCGCGTGTGTGCTATGGTAAACGAAGAATTTGTGTCTCGGTAAAGAGCCTCTATGACCCGACACCTTGTCAACCCGCTTGTTCCTACCCCCGAAGCCGCCGTGCTGGCAGAGGAGGCGCTGAATACGCTCGGGAATTTCCTTGAGAATCCGCCAGAGCATGTCACGCTTTCCCTGGTCGAGCCGGAGCTTGGCGGTGCGACTATCACGATGCCGGGGGCGGTCTTTCGGCTCCTCGTGGACGTCTTGAAGCATGTAAAGGACGGGCATCCCATCACCATACTCCCGACCCAGGCAGAGCTTACGACGCAACAGGCGGCTGATATACTGGACGTGTCTCGTCCTTATCTGGTGAAACTTCTGGACGAAGGAAAGATTCCGAGCCGTAAAGTTGGCGTGTATCGACGGGTTCTTGCCGCTGATGTGCTTCGCTACAAGCAGACCACCGACCGACTCCGGCATGAGGCGCTCGACGAGCTTGTCAAAGAAGGACAAGACCTCGGGATGGGATATTGACTGAGATGTTGGTCGGCGTCGCGGTCCTGGACGCTTGCGTCCTCTACCCCGCACCGTTACGAGACCTGTTCATGCGTCTTGCGACGACTGGGCTATTTCACGCACGCTGGACTATCGAGATCCACGAAGAAGAGTCAGAAGTGCGATTCGTTGTTAACTGAATCACGGTAATCAGCCCGTACATAAGTTAACCA
>NZ_QMEB01000440.1 GCF_012912135.1 Brasilonema bromeliae SPC951
GGGAGAGAAGGAGGGAAGGAGTGAGGGAGTCAGGGAGAGGGCTTGACGTTTTTCTTCAAAGTTAAAAATATGCAGATTAAAAGGTTAAAAATATGCAGATTAAAAGCGCGACAGCTTCCACACTACGAACTTTTACCGAAAAACTGGGTCTAAAGCCTCGCCCTTCTAGGGCGACTTTTATATATTCGGGAACAAAAACGTCATGTTGTGCGACAATAATCATAAGCAGCGGTAATTCGCAATAAAAAACGAAGGCAATAAAAAACGAAGGCAATAAAAAACGAAGTAGGTCTGGCGGTCAACTCCTGAACCGAAACCCTGGTAGTAGAAATCCTAAATGTTGTACAAGTGGGAGTCAAAGGAAAGCTTTGTAAAAACCTTATCAAACGCGGTCGGGCAGTCCATGTACGCTTGTGGACGTATCCAAACGGGGATACCTAAATGCTTGCATTTAGGTATCTAGGGAGGACGGATGAAGCAAGAATCCTCAGCCGCGACGGCTGAGGAGTGTCAACAAATTCGTTGCATATTGAGTACAAAACCAGGTATAATACTTTCCCCGCCAAGAGTTTGAGGAAATTTTAAAACTTCCACCTCTTGTCCTGGGCGATAAATTTCTACTTCCTGTTTTTTTCGGTTTATCAACCAACCTAGACGACAACCATTTTCGATATACTCTTGCATCTTCTTCTGAGTTTTTTTCAAGCTGTCATTAGGTGAGAGTATCTCGATGACAAAATCAGGACATAGAGGAATAAATTTTTCTCTTTGGTCTTTAGTCAAAGCATCCCAACGAGATTTTTCCACCCAAGAAACATCTGGAGAACGGTCAGCCCCTGAAGGTAAAGTAAATCCAGTTGATGAATCAAAAACTTCGCCCAATTGATTTTGGTCGT
>NZ_QMEB01000108.1 GCF_012912135.1 Brasilonema bromeliae SPC951
TTTTAGGACAGGAAGACAACAACTTCGTTAAATTAGAAGTGATACCTGACCCCAAGTATCTGCTACCAGACCCCATTGGCACTTTACAAGCAGCAGAACAACTGGTAAAGGAAGGTTTTGCTGTGTTGCCTTATATCAATGCAGACCCGATGCTGGCGAAGCACTTGGAAGAAGCTGGCTGTGCAACGGTGATGCCTTTAGCCTCACCCATTGGTTCTGGACAGGGGTTAAAAACGACTGCAAATATTCAAATCATCATTGAAAATGCTAAGGTGCCAGTGGTGGTAGATGCGGGCATTGGAGCGCCCTCAGAGGCGGCGCAAGCGATGGAAATGGGCGCAGATGCTTTGTTAATTAATAGTGCGATCGCCCTCGCACAAAACTCACCTGCAATGGCTCATGCCATGAATTTGGCAACAGTTGCTGGTCGTTTGGCTTATCTTGCTGGCAGAATGCCTCTCAAAACATACGCTATTGCCAGTTCACCTTTGACTGGGACGATTACTAGTTAATCATAAATCAACCTCGCAGGAGTCAGGGAAATTGTCTCTGACTCCCTCCTCTTCTTAGTGCTTTGTTACTAATGATTAAGCACTAAAGACTAAGATAAAGATTTGTATCATATGTTGAAGAGTGAATCTAACGTTTATGTTAAATTAAATGAATGAACAGGATAAGGAATTATACTCATGCCTTACACAACAGAAGAGGGTGGTCGTCTAAATAACTTTGCCCGTGAACCCAAAGTTTATAAAGCAGAAGCTCCTAGTGATGGTCAAAAGCGAAACTACGTTATCCTGGGAGTGACTGCTGCCATTTTAGTGATGGGCTTGATTTTTGTTGCTTTCTCGGTTTCCAGCGTCAGTTGATAAAAAGTGATATTAAAAACTTAGTAATTTCATTTTTTAAGCTTTTTCAGGCTCACAGTTTGATCGGAGCCTGGTTTATTGTTGTTTATAATAAATATTTATAATAAGTTATTTAAAATAATTTCTTTGTTTAAAGTGTAATTGTATACTTAGCTTCTTTGATCTTTCAAAGAATAGATTTATCCTGAGCAAAGCAAGAATGAGCTGAAAATCATAGTCATGGTTAGATTTACAGACTGCCTGCATGCACCCCAAGAGGGTATATCCACTGCGTTTTGGCTCTTTAGCCGCCATGAGCGTAAATGAAAGTACACACTCAGATAATTTTGCGTGGAATCGGCAAGTGTATCATCGCCTGAAACTTGCTCTCAGTCTCGGTTTAAGACGTCAAATCTTTTTGGCGGTGTGTGATGATTTAAACCTGAGAAATCAGGTGGCGGCGCGTTTGCATTCAACTTTGGCTTATCCTGTTGGGCAAGTGCTGTATCAGCCATCAAATACACAGGAAGCTAGCACACCAGCCTATCCCCGATTAGTCACCTTGCGGCTGAATTTAAGCGATCCTAATCTCATCGCTCAGATAAATCAATGGTTATCTAATTATCCACCACCTATTGTTGGAGCATCAAAAGACAATCCAGGGCGATCATTACCAGTACCAGCATTTCAGATTGTAGGTGTGGAACAGCTCACTAGACAGCCAGTAGCAGTACAGCGGTTATTTTTGCACTATCTGCGTTTAACTGAGCAACAACTGTCTAACTTTGAATCCAGTTTACTCTTGTGGGTGCCGCGTCCTTGGTTGTATGCTATCCAGCAATCAGCACCACAGTTTTGGCGTTACCGTACCGGTGTTTTTGTCTTCGCCGGAGAACCCACACCGACAACTCAAAACAAAACCTCACCAGAACGTTTTTCCGGTTCTAGAAGTTTGGAGTTAGGCAATGTTGAGCAACCCATCTTAGAAGAATCAGTCATTCAAGATGATTTCGATTTTCCAACACAAACATTAGTGAATAGTGGACAAAAACCGCAGGAGGTTCCTCCGTCAAAATCAGAAAAATTAACAAACAAACCTCTTCAAGAGGAACCCACTGATAAACTCAGCACCAACGATAGCTCATTACCTCAGCAGACATCTCATATTAGCAAAGAGTTAACAGAGCTAGTACTCGCAACGATTAACACGACAATCGCCCAAGACGATGAGCAGAACTTACAAGTGAAGCAAATTCTGGAGGAGATAGAACAATTACACACCCAACAAGCATCAAATGTCAAGCTGGCAGCAGCTTATCACCGCCTAGGAAACTTATATCGCCTTCGTATTGAGCAAGGACAGTCTACCTTAGAAAACCTGATGGTGGCAATTCTTACGTATCAAGAATCCATCACTCATGATGACGATTCACCCCAAGTTCCTGATACCTTAAATGACTTGGGTACACTCTACTGGATGCTTTACCGCACGCCACCCAATTCTGAGGAAGGACAAGCTTACATAGAACAGGGAATTGAATTTTATCATTTGGCGTTGAAGCTGATTTCACCAGAAAGTCACCCTGAAACATATGCTCGTGTACAAAATAATTTAGGGACAGCTTATGGTGATTTAGCTCGTTTTACTAACCCTGCTGAAAACTGGCAACAAGCAGTTTTAGCTTACAGCGAAGCACTCTCCCTGCGTACAGATCATATAGAACCGTTAAAGTATGCTGCTTGCCAAAACAATTTAGGCACAGCTTACTGGCATTTAGCACAATACAATCAACCAGTTGAGCATCTCAAGAAAGCCATTGCAGCTTATAAACTCGCGCTTAGTTATTACAGCCCCGAGGAAGAACCGCTGAAATATGGGATGATTCAAAACAATATAGGCACAGCATATTGGAATATTGCACAATACGAGCAACCAGCAGAAAATCTGCACTTCGCTATTGATGCTTACCGCGAAGCACTGAAATATCGAACTCCCGCTAATGTTCCTCCCGCTTGCGCCGCCACCCAAAATAACCTTGGAACTGCCTATTGGCACCTAGCAAATCAATCACAAACTTCCAAAGATGAGCGGCAAAAGTTATTACAACAGTGCATTAGTTCATATGAAGAAGCGCTTAGTCTTGCTCATTCACTTAGCGGTATGGCTTTGAATTTTGATGTGTTGGCTACTCACAATAATCTCGGACTTGCTCATTATCAATTAGCCACTGACCAGTATTTTGATGGTGATAAAGCAAGCCGTTCTAAACATTTAGAAGCAGCATTAGACAATCACTTGCAAGCCTTGAATGGAATGAGTAAACAACCTGAAGCTTATCAAACAACTTTTGGTTATGTGGTCAAGACGATTCGTGCTTTCCATAATGAATTAGGCATACAGGGGCAAAATTTGGCTTTGTCTAAAGTTCCTGGTCAATTGTTACCAGAAATTCTGCCTAAGTTGTAATGAGTGAGTTGTTAGTTGTTAGTGGGTCAAAGCAATTTTCTTAACTTGTCAAAAATGTATACAGATACATGCTAAACGCAGAAAGCGCAACGATAACAGGTACAACAATGCTAACCTCTAGTTTCCGTGTCTTCAAGATTTCTAGACAAGAGATAGGAATAATCACAAACCAGAAGCTAGTTGTGATAACAAGCATTACCAAATTTAAAAACTTTCCTTCTGGAGAAGAGTTTGGATGCCGAATACAAAAAATTAACCAATTCATCAAAAAATAGCAGGTTATTAGAAGGTAGCTAACAACCAAAGCCAGTTGAATCTTGTTCACGGTAGGCACTCCTGAAGCTAACTCTATCTGAAAAAGAATACTTAAAGCGTTAACTTTTCCGAAAAAGTTACATTTTGTAAATGGATTTTCAAATCAAAAACTATTTTTTGGCCGAGAAATTAGCCTAAATACTAGCAGGTTTCTGGCTTTATTAAAAAGTAAGAAAGTTAGGTTATTTCTCTTAAAAAAGTAAGAAAGGTAGGAAATTTGAGAGTTTGGAAATTAGGACTTATATATAGCAGTGACAACTTTGGCGAAGTCGGGGATCTGTGTCTCTCCTTAGCTGACGAGTACTTGAAAGCGTTCAATATCCTGTTGTATGAGATTTAGTCCAAGACGCCAGAAATCAGGTGTACAAATGTTGATATTAAAACGTGCTGCTAGTTCGGCAGCACAGTCCATTCCTGTTAAGGTCAGCAGATCATCATATTTGGTTCTAAATGACTCTGGCTCTGCTTTATAGCAAGCATACAGTCCCAGTCCAAACAAAAGTCCGAAAGTATAGGGGTAGTTGTAGAAAGTTTCTATGTAATAAAGTAGCATTCTGCCCCATTGATAAGGAAAGAGCATGTTTGAATCGAGTCCATCACCGTAGGCTTCTTGTTGCGCTGTTAGCATCATCTGATTGAGTGCATCTACAGAAAGTGTGGTGTGTTTTCGTTGTTCAAACAGCCGCTGCTCAAAGGTAAAGACGCTATATACATCAACAACTAGGTTGCAGGCTGACGAGAGGTAGGCATCCAAAATATTGATTTGTTCACCTTTATTAGTATTTAGTAATGCACCCTGACGTACTAATGTCTCACAAAAGATGCTTGCCGTCTCAGCCAAGGTTAAGGGAACAGGTGTACGTTGAAGCATGGGTCGCTGTGCCAGCTTCATATAATGGTAAGCATGACCAAGTTCATGGGCTAATGTACTTACTTCTTTGAAAACTGGCGTGTAGTTGACGAGGATGCGCGACTCGTCGCCGCGTTGAGGTAAGCAGAAACCATTAGAATCTTTCCCAGCACGAGGGAGAGCATCTATCCACTTATCGCGAAATGCTCGCTCAGCCATTTGACCAAGCTGAGGCGAATAGGCTGTGAATTGTTCAATAATTAAATTGACAGCTCGCTTCCACGACCACACCTCCCCCTGCTCGTTCAGTATCGCCCCTCTGTCATACCAAGCAAGAATTGGCAAACCAAGTACCTTGGCGCGGATGTGCAAGTAACGTCGAAAGTCAGGCAACGCCTCGCGCACTGCAATCAGCATTGCATCAAGTGTCGTTTGGTTGATATGGTCTCTGTTGAGAGCTATTTCTAGCGGTGAAGCTAACCCACGCCGTTTAACTAAAGTTAATGTTTCACCTTTGATACTATTGAGAGATGCTGCCAGAGGCACTGCTAGCTGTTCCCATGAAGCTATCTCTGCTTCGTAGGTTCGGCGGCGTATTTCGCGGTCATGGTGGCGTCCCAGTTGCTGTGCTTCTGTGGGTAGTAGTGAACGAGTCTCACCGTCAATTTCAACCAATACCCTTCGCTGTCTGGTCAATTGGTTATACAAGTCTAGCCATGCTTGACTACCTGTAATTTGCAGTTCAGCTGCTAGAGACTCTTCCTGTGCCGACATCTGGTATTGGGATTGCTTTTGGCTTTGGCGCAGTACAAAAGAGTACTCTTGTGCTAAAGGTGAGTCAGCTATCAGTTGTGTGATGTCTAGTGAACCTAACCAGGCAGAAAACCGCGTTTTGAGAAGTGATAAGCGGGCATACACCACCTGGAAAGTACTCCAATGCTTCCGTACTGTTTGGTTAAAAGAATCTACTGCCATCAAGCAACGAAGATAGTTATGCATTGGTTCGGCAGTTTCCAAAGTTTCGTTGTAGTGAACCAAAACTTTTTCTAAGCGTGCAACAGTGTTTTTGTCAAGGATAGTTGGAAGCGGATAACCAACATGATACTGGTTACACAGAGCCTCAAATTCATCGATAGCTTTGATGGAAACCTGGAGTGAGGATGTAAATTCAGCTGATTCAATATCGGGATACAGTCCACTCATATCCCAACACGGCAGTGTTTGTGTGTTTATATGAATCACCAATTTGTCTCCTCAAAATGCTGCAAGTCACACTTATTCATTAAGTGCTGATAAGATGCGATCGCTCAATACCCAACGATTAGAATTAGGCTTAATCCAACGCTGTTCCTTTTCATTGAAGTTACGCTGTTCAATAATTGCTGCTTGCAAATTTTTCTTCTGGTGAGTATCCAGCTTAGACACCATTTTTCCCACAGATCGCAATGCACTCGTTTGCTCAAACGCTGTTTCTGAATGACTAATCAGATGTAAAACCAAATCAAAATATATCGCATCACCAGACCACTCGACAACAGAAAGTCCTAGCAAGCGTTTCCCTTGATCCGGTGATTGCAAAAGGTCTTTAACTTCTTGTACACTATATTTGACCTCTGGAGCTAAAGCACGCATCTGTCCAGTTACAGACTCCATTTCAAATGTTCGCTGTGGTCCGGAAGACATTGTTATTCTCAGTTGCTTGTAGCGTTCAGCTAAACCCTCCATTTCCTGTCTGGCGTCTGACACTGGAACTGTTGAGGCGTAAACTTTCTGCCATTCTCGACGAATTTGACGCATTTCTTCTTGCTGTTTCGGTGGAGCAACTTCTTCTGCTCGCTTAGTTTGCTCGATGAGAAATCCGAGTGAATCACCAGTTAATGACTCTAGCATAGTCTTCATACCTGAGCCACCAATTTCTCCCAAGGGTGTCTTGAGTGCTCCCCCACTCAAAGCAAAAACTTTCAATATAGATGGTAACCAAATCAGCGACAAAAAAATAGCTGTTGTATTCGTCACTCTAAATTTAAATGAAAATAATTCTTTTTTGCTCCAGCCTATTTCACAAGTACTTATAAGAATAAGAATAATACTAATAATTAACCATTTTTTAGGAAGTTGGAAGATGCGTTGCAGTAGCCAATCTACTGCTTCCCTAGCAATTACACTTTTACCAGACTCAGAATTATCGGATTTACTATCCATACTCTTGCTTCTTTGTTTTGACTTTCGCAGAGCGTGAGAATCACCAATAACGCTCTACTTCAAGATTATTATCCTCTGCAGCTTTTAGAATTAAACCCCGGAACAATTCATGTTTTAGTGAAAAAACGTTTTCTGGTAGACAGGTGAGCAGATGTTTAGCAGACTCATAAATTGCGATCGCCTCTTCATCATTATGAGCATTACGGTAAATAATCCCCTGAATATCAGGGTATATTTCTTTTTGCTCATAAAAATAGCGCGACCAAGCTTGACTGATACCACGTTTGTCTGTCTTTGCCAGAGTTGCGTCATTAGCACCAGCTCGCATTGCACCACGACCGCGTACATCCAATAATTTTATGCGACTTGTGGTAGTGATGATAGCAATCTGGTGGTCAGTAATTTCTATACAGCCTGCGTCCCCAAAAACTTCTACTAAACAGCTCGAAAGTAGGTCTACAGGCGCAGCGTAGTATATCCCACGTTCTAGATCATCGCATGCTTTGCGTTCCAATGGTTTATAGCAAGTAGGAACGGAATGTTTTTGTGGAATGGCTGTCTCCTCTGTAGGAGAAGACGCCTCCTCAGTCCACAATCCACAAGTATCATTATTCTCTTGTGCAACGCCAACACAGGGACACTCTCCCAAATGATGGTCAAAGCGATGAAGTGGACCCCAAAAACGAAAGGTCAGGGCAGCAGTATTATATTCAGGACGAAAAATTCTTAAAAGTTCCGTACCTTTCTTTAAGGTATAAAATTTTGGTTTCGGCTTGCCAAAGCAAGGAGGCGGGGGTGTTATTTTTACCACATTTTTCACTCCTATTCTGGTTGATTGACAGAATTCGGAGATTTAACGTTCCATCAGCCTTGAAACGTTACAAAATCTGAAGTTAGAGACTCTGTCAACTGGAAGATCCACAAGCCATCCATGTCATTCCGGAAGTTTTTTGTAAGTTCTAGAAAAATTTTTAGTATAACTTCAGTAATTATTTCAAAAATCATTTATATAAATAAAAATACTTAAAACCCGGGTCACTCCAAACACCCGGGTTTCTAAGTTAGTACCATTTGATGAATGAACTCTAATAGATAGCTAATAAACTCCCACGCAACACGCCTCAGCAATAACCTCATGTTTTTGACCGTTTTTCAAGGCTTCTATAGGCGTAAGTCCGTGTAATGCTTTGTTGTGTCGAGTCAACCAACTAATTTTCGACATAGCAGGAACATTGAGGGCATTCAACACATCTGGTAATCCAGCAATCACGCCATCTGGTCCTTGCGGATCAAATTGCCAAGTGGGAAATTTCCAAACTCCATTGTCTTGAACTGCAATTAAACTGTTCTTTTTCAGGCGATCGTGTGGTGTTTGACGAGTTGTATTGAGCATTTGGGCGACTTGAGGGGCAGTTAACGAAGACTTAAGTAACTCTTGCCTCCACTTAAAATTCCTAGTCAGGGCAGCAAATTCTAATTTACCTCGTTCTTGATCACTAATTTTATTGGCACCAAGTTTGGCAGCAAACTCAGTTTCAGCCTTGGAGTACTTTGCCTTGCTAGGAGTGCTGTCCATTTGTTGGGCCAAGTTTTTAATTTCGTCCGGCTGTAGTGAATTCAGATAATCCTGAAACCCCCTTGCTATACTTCCTAGAGCTTGTTGCATTACGTCTTTGTCACAAGGAGCATCTATTGTCACGCTAATTCCTGTCATAATTTCACCTCGTTTGACATTCTCATCATCTGTTGTGCGATAAACTCAAATAATGTAAGAGATGTCAAATAACTACAATTCTAGTATTCTATGTTCCTGAGTGAGTTAGCGTATAAGTAAAGTTTGAGAATTGTATGACTTAGGCATGACTTATTGTGAAAGCAGTTAATATACGTACAACAAGTATTTCTTATGGGGTATAATGAGCAGGCGATCGCTTCAAGCATCTGCTGAGGGTATGAAAAAAGCGCAAGCTGCGCTCATCCGTAATTCACTAACGCAACAGGCGTTAGCAGAGGAACTGAGTATTAGCCGTCAGCCAGTTAGCAAGTTTTTTCAAGGTAAACCAGTTGATCGCTATATCTTTGTCACAATCTGCGAAAAACTAGGATTGGAATGGGATGAGATTGCGAGTTTTTGCTCACTCCCAGATGTAGATGATGCAGCAAGTACTTCCCAGATAGAGAGTCTGGTACAGACAGTACGAGAAAAAATTCACGACAACATTCACAGACGTTGTAATATAATCCGGCTCCTTGATAAAGAGCAGCCAGTGAGGTTGGAGAGTATATACACCGATATCAATATTTTAGAGCGAGTCACTGGACGCAGGCGGCTTTCCCTTGCCGAATTGCATGATAATTGTGACAAGAACAACATTTACCAAAAACGGGTGTCAGGACTTGAAGCAGTGAGGCACTCCGTTGGGCGGGTTCCCCGACTTGAAGGAAGTGCCGTAAGCGCAAGCGCACGCCCAGAGGGCGAACGCGAAGCGTCTCCGTTCGGCGCAGCCGTGCCGCAGGCTCAGGAGATACCCGTAAGGGTAGAACGCTACAACAAGCATTGGATTTGGGGAAAACCAGGTTCGGGTAAAACGACGTTTTTGAAATGGATCGCCACCCAATGTAACTTAGGTCAGTTTTTGTGCAATGCTGTCCCAATTTTTATCACCCTTAAGGACTTTGCCCAGACCAGAGACCAACCAAGCTTGTTGGACTACATCACAGCACAATTTGAAGAATGTGGAGTTGTTGAACCTCAAGCAGTTCTCACGCTTTTGAGTCGGGGGCGATCGCTACTTTTACTAGATGGATTAGATGAAGTCAGGAAAACTGAGCTTAACCGAGTGCTACAGGAGATTCGCAACGTTTCATCGCGGTTTTGCGCCAATTATATAGTTATAACTTGTCGGATTGCAGCTTTGGAATATACTCCTGAAGAGTTCACCGAAGTGGAAGTTGCCGATTTTGATGACCAACAAATCGCTGACTTCGCCGCCAAATGGTTTCAAAATCAAGATACCCTGAAAGCAGAACACTTTGTGCAAAGGCTGTTCGCGAATCAGCCGCTTGGTGAACTCGCAACTCATCCCTTGCTACTGACTCTCTTATGCCTGGTGTTTGAAGAAACAGGAGATTTTCCAACTCATTGTTCGCAGCTTTATCAAGAAGGACTGGATTTATTACTGAAAAAATGGGATGCTAAGCGCGGTATTGAGCGAAATCAGGTTTATAAACAACTTTCCCGACAGCACAAAGAAGATATCCTCAGTCAAATTGCTTGGACAACTTTTGAACGTGGGGAGTACTTCTTCAAGCAAAGTGCCGTTGAGCAAGGGATTTCCCATCATATCCAAACATTTCCTGAGGTTAGCACTTTTTTTGAAACACTTCAAGTTGACAGCGAAGATATTTTGAAATCTATAGAAGCTCAGCATGGTTTACTGGTTGAGCGAGCAAGAGGTATTTACTCCTTTTCCCACATCATCTTTCAGAAATACTTTGCTGCCAGAAAAATTGTTGCTAGTCCACCATCACATGCTGAAGAAGCTTTTCAAAACCTTGTCTACCATATGAATGAGAAACGCTGGCGAGAAGTCTTCTTGCTAGCAGTGGAGATGTTGCCAAACCCAGACTACCTGTTGCAGTTGATGAAACGCCAACTCGATAATCTTGTGGCGGGTGATGAAACGCAGTATGACAATGCGAAAAAGTTGTTGATTGATTGTCTTAATAACTCAAGTTGCTAATTATGCACAAATGCGATATCCTGCCATAAGTTTGCCCATCCGGCAATTGCCCTTTTGGGAGCATCGCCCAGTATGTGCCCAGAGAGTTCGTTGGAAGCAACCCTTAAAACATCTTTTGAACTTAAGTTAATTTTCTTTTTGTAATTTACCATTTTCACTTATCATAAGAAAAAATAACAACTACCATCAGAACAATTCTAGAAATACGACTCTAGGGATAAATTATTGAAATATCTTTAAAAGTTCCCAAAAGTCTCATTTCATTTACGAGTGAGCAATTTAGCTGAAGTAATTTACCCTGGTTGATTCCGGTTCACTTAGTTAAGTTCCTTTTGAAAAAACTTTTTGCAAATGACAACAGTAATAGATAAAGATAATTCATCTAGAAGAAAACTTTGGCGGGCTGCAATTAAGCTTCCTCTTTACAGTGTTGCTCTCATACCTCTGTGGGTGGGTACAACTGTAGCGATCGCAGAGACTAGAAACTTTAATGGGACAAATTTTTTGATATTTTTATTCGCATCTATTTGCATTCAAGTTTGGGTGAATGTTAGTAACGATGTGTTTGATGCTGAAACAGGGGTAGATGTCAATAAACTACACTCTCTTATTAATTTGACGGGCAAAGAAACATCAAATTTTTGGTTGTGGTTTGGTAATTCATTTTTAATTGTAGGTATATTAACAACATCGCTATTAGCTTTTTGGCAAAAAGATGTAACGCTTCTTATCTTAGTATTACTTGCATGTTTGTTAGGTTACAGTTACCAAGGGCCTCCCTTTCGATTGGGCTACAAAGGTATAGGTGAAATAATTTGCTTCATCACCTATGGTCTATTGTCTGTGAGTGCAGCTTATTACAATCAAAATCCTACTTGGTCTCTAACTGCTTTAGCTGCTTCAGTCATTGTAGGATTAGCAACCAGCTTAATTTTGTTCTGCGCGCATTTTCACCAAGTTGAAGATGATTTAGCCGGAGGGAAGTATTCACCTGTTGTACGTTTGGGTACCAAAAAATCTGCGCGGCTATTGTCTTGGTGGGGATATGGAATATATTTTTTAATTGCTGTCTTCGTTTTATTAAAAATATTTCCACTGCTGAGTTTGCTAAGTTTCGTAAGTCTTTTTTACGCTCTCAAATTATTTCGTCATGTCAATAATTATCATGACCAGCCTAATCAGGTGAGTAACTGTAAGTTTATTGCTGTGTCCATGTACTTAAGCCTTGGACTATTGCTAGGAATAGGATTTTTACTCCCGACTGTCTAATTACTATTAAGTAAGTGGACATAAATAAACGTCACTATAGCAATCCTACATGATTTGTGAAATTGTTCTTTTTGGAACCGCAGAGGACGCAGAGAGCACAGAGGAAAGAGGAAAGAGAAAGCGGAGATTCTCATGATTTAATTAGGATTGCTATATGTAATTGCGCTTACGCTTTGCTCGCAACGACGCATAATATTTTTATCCAACTACTTAGCAAGCAACTCATCAGTGAGAAAAATAAAATGTCGCAGAACACAAATTACTCTTCTGTCACTCCAGCGCAAGCAACCAAATTAGAAGGAGATGACAAACGCAATTATATTCGTAATCTCTTTGACGATATTGCCACCCGTTATGATTTCTTAAGAACTCTTGTTTTTCTTGGGCACACTAGTTTATGGTATCGACAAGCTTTACGCGATTTAGAATTGCAACCAGGTGAAAAAATACTAGATGTTGGTTGCGGTACTGGAGAGTCTACCAGATGTTTGAATCGCTTTTATCCTGGAATACAAATTGAGGGAATGGATCTTTCTCCTGGAATGCTGACGGTAGCTCGTAGCATGGACGCTGATAGTAATTATTTTGAAGGTGATGTGTGTTCTATTCCTCGCCCTGATTGCACATATGACGTAGTGGTAACGGCGTTTACTTTCCGTAACTTTCCAAATCGTGAAATGTCACTTGCACAAATGTTAAGAGTCCTACGTCCAGGAGGACGTTTACTCATACTCGACCATTTTTATCCAGAAAAGCCTGTGCTGTGGAGAAATATTTATACTATCTGGATGAGTAAGATTGTACCCCAGATTGTACGTCCTTTTATTGCCGATACGACTCCATATCGCTACTTAGCCCAAAGCATTATTAATCAGTTAAAAATGCCTGATTTTATCCAATTAATAGAAAGTAGCGGTGCGAAAGTAATAAAGACAAATACTTATACCGGAGGTGCAGCAGGTAGATTAATAGCGGTACGTTAATCTTAAAGTATACTGCGTCAAAAGATAGGACTCTTCTTTGATTTTTGCGAAGCTAGGTACACCTTTATCAGTTATCAAGTACCCGCAGTACCAGTTACCAGTGATCAATTGTTCACTGTTTACTGTTCACCCTTCGGGTTAGCCAGTCGCCTACGGCGGGAAACCCGCCTGCAGCGCTGGACTCACTGTTCACTGTTAAGCGTTCCCTATTAAGCGTCTGCGCGAGCGATTCTCCGAATCAAATCGGATTGCCATAGCAGGATAGAGTTTTTTGAGACAGAACTTCATACAAGGAGATGTTTAAACATTTACCTGTTTTGAAGTCGTAAACGACTGTCTCATTGCTTCAATCTCAATGACAATTAATACTTGCTTGGAGAAAATTAGATGCTTAAGGTTTATGGCTTTAACGAATCAGGTAACTGCTACAAAGTCAAGTTATTACTGAAACAGTTATGTAGACAATTTGAATGGGTAAATATTGATATTCTGAAAAAAGAGAATCGCACTCCTGATTTTCTCGCTAAGAATCCTCATGGAAAAGTCCCCTTGTTAGAAACTGAGACAGGAACATTTCTTTGGGAGTCAAACGCTATTCTATATTATCTCAGTGAAGGCACTGATTTTTTACCAAAGAACCGACTGGAACGTGCTCAAACATTACAATGGCTTTTTTTTGAGCAGTACAGCCACGCGCCAAATCTTGGTGTAGCTCGCTACATCACTCGCTATCTTGGAACACCATCCGAATACCAGCAAACTTTGACTGCCAAGAGAGAGTTAGGTTATGTAGCTCTCGATATCATGGAGAAACATTTGACAACCAGGCATTTTTTCCTAGGAGACCGTTACACTATAGCAGATATCGCTCTCTACGCCTATACTCACGTAGCTGATGAGGGCGGCTTTGATTTGACTAACTATCGGTTTATTAAAACTTGGCTTGAGTTAGTGAGAACCCAGGCTAATCATATTACTATGAATAGTCTGGAGTAGGCATTTTTGTAACTAGTAACTTGTGAAAGAAACCAAAAACTCAAGCCAAGTCGGGAGGAGGCTAGCTAATGGAAGTATAGAGATTTATCAAGTATTAGATCACCATAATACCATTCTCCGGCAACCCCATATTTAAATTCTAGCTGAACATTTCAAAAGTTATCTCAATTCCGTAGGAGCCTGAATAAGTAGACAATTTTCCTGCGATGATTATGCACCGTCAGTTGATGCATTAATTGCAGAAAAGATTGATGAGTAATCTCCATCCGAAAACGACATTTTCATTGCCATATCTATGATGTCGCGTACACCCTCAATGCTGCTGAGATTTAAACTAGTCGATTTCGCCTCAGCGATAAACAAATCTACGTCTTTCATCAAGTGTTTTGTCGGAAAATTCGCATTAGCATAATTGCCCTCAAGCATCCGTTGCAACTTTTTGTCAAATGTCGGTGCGTAAAGAGCACTCTGGCGCAAAACGTACATAAACAAATCCACATTGATACCTTGATGCTGGGCAAAACCAAGACTTAAACCAAAAGCAGTTGTCAGGGAAGCAATGAGTTGATTTAACGCCAGTTTCAGCGCCGACGCGGATCCTACAGGACCGACAAGTAGAGGTTCTGGACCAAAATGTTTGAATAACTCCAGGTGGCGTTGATATTGTTCTTGGTGTGCGCCCACCATCACAATTAATTTGCCATCTTTGACTTCTGGAATGCTACCCAAAACAGGTGCTTCTAAATATTCACCACCAGCAGCAACAACTGCATCTCTGATTTCTTTACTTTCGGTAGGAGTAATTGTCCCCATTTGAATAATGCTGCGTCCGGCGACAGTTTGCCAAGACCTATCCGAAAGCAAAACACTGTATATAGCTCCAGCATTACTCAGCATGAGAATGGTACAATCAGCAGCGTTAATTGCTTGGTAGGGGCGTGTGACCACTTCAGCACCAGCTGCTTTGAGTGGTTCTAACTTTTCTGGGGTGCGGTTGTAGGCGATAACCTGTACGTTCGCCTCTAACAACCTTTGAGCCATCGGTAGTCCCATCAATCCAGTCCCCAGAAATGCTACCTTCATTTTTTCACCTTCCTTGGTAAGCGATCGCTTTTTCTCATCATTCATTCTCATAATTATTTCTTGCAAAAATCCGATTTGGTGGGTATTTGGAACCACAAATCTACGAATTTTGGACGCAAACAAACACAGAGAATTTGTTTGTTTTGTGATTATAAAAATTGACTTTTGCAAGACGTCTATTCTTTAGGGAGTGGGGAGTTGGGGTGAGTGAAGGAAATGTCTTTGGTTCCCTCACTCTCTCACTCTTATTGTCCCCTATTCTCCATCAGCCACCTGCTGCAAAAGTCACCATAATCATCACTGAAAGCAAAAGACCTGGACTCAGTAGCAGCACTAACATCAAAAGATCATGAGAACTCATAATTCTTACTCTCCAAAAGATATAATTGCGAATGTAATCACTGCTATAGTAGACCAACAATCACCAACACACTGTTAATAGAGCTTAATTTTTCATATTTGCATTTGCTCTGGCACACTCAGTCCTTTCAATGGTTGTGCAGCTTCTTGTTTGGTTAGTCCTTTCGCTTGAACCAAGACACCAAACCCACCAATACCCAAAGGATCTAAAAGCTGATGCAAAACATCCCGGCGATGCAGCAACTGTGAGATGGGTTGGTCTGTGTAAGAGAGAGCAGCAATTCGTTCTCCTAAGCCCAAAGCCATCAAAAACAACGCTTGCTTCGTAAAACCAACTTTATCTAATCCGCAGCGCTCACCCCATCGTTCCAAAGTGGTAAAATCAACATGAGCCGTGATATCTTGTCTCCCAATATTAATATACGGGTCATTGTGGCGTTGATGATTGTAGTAACACTGTAAGGTACCTTGCGATCGCATAGGATTATAATAACGACTAGCACTGTAACCATAATCAATCGTCAACACATATCCACGCTGCAAACGGTCTGCCACTAAACTCAACCAATCCAATGCAGCTAAGTTAACCTCACTACGATAACCATCAGGGTAAGAGCTGATATTTATTTCTACAAGCTCAAAATATTCCTCAAGTTTGGCGGTTGAAGGCGTATCTGCAACTTCCACAAATGATAGTGCAGGAGTAGAAGTAGATAGGGACATTTTTGACTGTTCCCTATTCCCTGTTCCCTGTTCCCTGTTCCCTGTTCCCTCTTCCTGTGTAGTGACATAAATCTCCTGTAATCGTCCTTCTTCCAAAACAAATTGATGCACAGGTAAAGCATCCACCAACTCGTTAGAAAAAAAGCAGCCAGTAACAGACTGACTTGGAATCTCCTCCAAATTTAACCAACGCACAGAAAATTCTTGCAAGTGTTGCTGTTGTTCTTCCCTCAAAACTGAAGATTTTTCAACAATCACATAATCCAGAACATCAAAAAAATCAGGGTACTGCTGCTTGATATACTTAAGAATATCTAAAGCCAACAATCCTTGACCTGCCCCCATTTCCACCAAAGAAAATGGCACAGGTTGTCCTAAAACTTCCCACATTTGGAAAAATTGCACCGCCAGTAACTCACCAAAATCGGCACCAAGGTGAACAGAAGTAAAAAAATCACCTTCCTTTCCCAGCTTTAGCGCCTTTGTGGAATAGTAACCAGTTTCCGGATGATATAACACCATATCCATATACTCAGCGAAAGTGATTCGCTTTTGGGGACTTGTCGTGATGCGGTGTGCGATCGCTTTACATAGTTCTTGATTGGAAGGCATAAGATTTTAAGGGAACAGGGAACAGGGAACAGTGAACAGGGAACAGGGAACAGGGAACAGTGAACAGGGAACAGTGAACAGTGAACAGGGAACAGGGAACAGGAAACGCTTAACTCTTAACAGAACCTCGTAAAATCTCGCTTTTGCAAGAGATCTAATGATAAGAATAAGCGCTGTAAAAGTGACTGGTGACGTATTGCAAACCCAAATACATACAGATAGACGCCGATAGAACAGAAAAACATCTGCCTCCATCGGCGTCCATCTGCGGTTCAAAATTTCAAATTTTCCTTATCTATCTACAGAACCCATAATGATGTCAATACTACCGAGAATGACGACAACATCCGCCAGTTTCACGCCTTTGAGTAGATGAGGCAGAATTTGCAGGTTGTTGAAATCTGCTGCGCGAATCTTCCACCGCCAGGGAAAGACGTTATCATCACCAATCAGATAAATTCCCAGTTCACCTTTACCGCTTTCGATACGGGAGTAAATTTCACCTTTAGGAATTTTGAAAGTGGGGGAAATTTTCTTGCTGATGTACTGGTAATCAAAGGCATCCCACTCGGATTTTTTGCCTGCTGCTAAGCGCTTAGCTTCCAGGTTTTCGTAGGGACCACCGGGAAGTCCTTTGATGGCTTGTCTGATGATTTTGACAGATTCACGCATTTCCCGCATCCGTACGACATAACGGGCAAAGCAGTCACCAACGGTTTCCCACTGGACGTCCCAGTCGAAATCATCGTAACATTCGTAGTGATCAACTTTCCGTAAGTCCCACTTCACACCAGAAGCACGCAACATTGGACCAGAAAGTCCCCAGTTAATTGCTTCTTCGCGGGTGATAGTGCCAATACCTTCAACACGACGCCGGAAGATGGGGTTATCGGTCACTAAGCGCTCGTACTCATCTATTTTAGGCACGAAGTAGTCGCAGAAGTCGAGACATTTGTCAACCCAACCGTAGGGTAAGTCCACCGCGACGCCACCGATGCGGAAGTAGTTGTTGTTGACCATCCGGTAACCTGTGGCGGCTTCCCACAGATCATAAATCAGTTCCCGTTCACGGAATTGATAGAAGAAGGGAGTTTGAGCACCGACGTCAGCTAGGAACGGACCAAACCACAGTAAGTGGTTCGCGATGCGGTTCAACTCCAGCATGATGACGCGGATGTAGCTGGCGCGTTTGGGAACGGGAATGTTTGCCAGTTTTTCTGGGGCGTTTACAGTGACGGCTTCGTTAAACATCCCCGCTGCGTAGTCCCACCGACTCACGTAGGGGACGTACATAATGTTGGTGCGGTTCTCCGCAATCTTTTCCATTCCCCGGTGCAAGTAGCCGAGTACTGGTTCACAATCAATAACATCCTCGCCATCCAGAGTAACAATCAGTCTCAGCACCCCGTGCATTGAGGGATGGTGGGGACCCATGTTCAGCACCATGGGTTCAGTGCGGGTTTCTAATCTTGCCATAAAAAGAGTGTTCTCCGGTTTGGGAAAATTTTAAAATGGAACCGCACAGGCGAGGCAGCACGCTTCGTGGGGTTTCCCCGACGGTGCAAACTGCCGTCGCACAGAGTGCGAACTAAGCGGTAAGTTGGAGAGAGGTTGGCAGTTGAGGGTTTTTGTTTGATGTTTCGTTTTGTTGCACTTATTCAACTATTATTATATGGAGCATGACGTGCAAGGAATGGAGGTACAAGATTTTTTTCATGTGCCTGTTCTTAGTCGCCAGGTAATTGACGGTTTGGCTGTCCGTCCCGGTGGGCATTATTTGGATGCGACGGTAGGCGGTGGCGGTCACACTCGCCTGATTTTAGAGGCTGCACCCGATGTGCACGTCACAGCTATTGACCAGGATGAGGACGCTTTGGCAGCGGCGCAAAAGATATTAGGGGCGCTTGGAGAACGTGTAAAATTTATTCATAGCAACTTTGCTAATTACGAGTTTCCACTGATCAAGTTTACCGGAATCATTGCTGATTTGGGCGTTAGCTCTCATCATTTGGATACCTCGGAACGGGGTTTTAGTTTTCGCCACCAAGCAAATTTGGATATGCGGATGAACAGGCGACAATCTCTGACGGCTGCTGATGTGATTAATGATTGGGATGAGGCGGAATTGGCAAATATTTTTTTTAAATACGGTGAAGAAAGGTTATCACGGCGCATAGCTAGACGGATTGTTCAACAACGTCCATTTCACACGACAACAGAATTGGCAGAGGCGATCGCCTCCTGTGTCCCCCCAAAATACCGCTACGGCAGAATTCACCCAGCTACCCGCGTTTTTCAAGCGTTGCGAATTGTTGTCAATGACGAGTTAAAATCTTTAGAAACTTTTTTAAGCAAAGCACCACAAGCCCTTATTCCAGGTGGCAGAATTGCAATTATTAGCTTTCACAGCTTAGAAGACCGCATCGTCAAGCACAGTTTTAGAGATTCCCCTTTATTGCAGGTCTTGACGAAAAAGCCGATAGAAGCACAAGAAGAAGAAATTGTCAATAATCCCCGCGCTCGTTCTGCAAAGTTGAGAATAGCACAGAGGGTTGAGGAAGTCAGGTGAAAACTCCTGAGTAATGACTAATAGACCTCTTGCAAAAGTGAGATTTTACGAGGTTCTGTTAAACGTTAAGAGTTCAGAGTCCCCCGTTCCCTGTTCCCTGTTCCCTGTTCCCTGTTCCCTGTTCCCTGTTCCCTGTTCC
>NZ_QMEB01000441.1 GCF_012912135.1 Brasilonema bromeliae SPC951
AAGAACTTCACCTGAGTGAAGGAACAGTGAGAAATTATGTTTCTCAAATTTTCAGTCAGTTAGATGTTCGCGATCGAGTTCAGGCTGTGCTGTGGGTACAACAACATTTGCTCGACTAATATCTTGCTCGATGGGATGAAATGAAAGTGAGTATGGTAGTAAAGATGAAGTCAAACAGAGTCTATTTTGGTTGAAGCAAATGCGAATCATCTTATATAGCAAGCCCGGTTGTCATTTGTGTGAGGGTTTGCAGGAAAAACTAGAACAGATACAAAACCTCAAGTTTGAGCTAGAAATCCGGGATATTACAACTCGTGAAGATTGGTTTCAAGCTTACCAATACGAGGTGCCAGTGCTTTTTTTAGCAAACCCCAGAACTACAGAAGGCGCAGAGGAGAAAAAGGACCTACCCTTACCTCGTCCTTCTCCTAGGGCAACAGTACAACAATTGGAGAATATGCTTCAGAAGTATTTATAACTTAGGTGTAAGCGAATATACTAGACCCCAAACCGCTCTTTGTCGTTTCAATTTCTTCTTACCCAGAGAGCGACACGGTGTTATTTTTACATTAAAAAGCGCTTGAGATTTTTTTTAGATCAAGCGCTTTTTTATATAATTGTATACCAATTCACTTTTTTGTGCAACATTTGAAACTCGCAACACTCTGCTGGTGAGACAAATTGCGAAGATAACTTGTGGCAAACATATGGTGAAGTGGTATCACTCCTTGCATTAATAAAGATTAAACTCATACCATGAAACGCGGAATTAGATGAGTGACAGTTTATCAACTGACCCTAGTAGATGAGTTGTTAGTTTTCAATTATTACGGGAATTACTTACGATACTTTTTTTAACCTAAAAGTCAAGATAAGTATGAAACCGTATAAGTA
>NZ_QMEB01000442.1 GCF_012912135.1 Brasilonema bromeliae SPC951
CCCCCACACCCCTATTTCCCTACACCCCTTTGAATTGTCAAAGTCGCTCCAGTGCAAACGCCGTACCACCGCCAGTACCATGACACACCGCTGCCAGCCCTAACTGCCCATTCCTGTGCTGCAAAGCGTTGAGCAGCGTGACCATAATTCGCGCCCCAGAAGCGCCGATGGGATGCCCTAGTGCGATCGCCCCCCCAAAGATATTGAGCTTTTCGTAAGGAATTCCCAGCACCCGGTTAAACAGCACGTTGCTTAGAGCAAAAGCTTCGTTGTTCTCAAACAAGTCAAAATCGTAGATTCTCATCTTCAGCTTTTCTAAAAGCTTATTCACTGCGAGTATGGGAACTTCAGGGAAGCGCCAAGCTTCTCCACCGATCCACGATCCTCCAATCACCCGTGCTAGAGGTACCAGTCCGTAACGTTCCACCGCCGTTCGGCTTGCCAAGACAAGAGCTGCTGCTCCATCTGATATCTGACTGCTGTTACCAGCAGTGAACACGCCATCCTCTGTGAAAGCAGACTTGAGTCGGGTCAGGCTCTCTAAGGTGGTTTCCGGGCGAATGCCTTCATCTTTTTCCACCAGTTGCAAACCTTTCTTCCCTTCGACCTCAATCGGTACAATTTCCTTGTTGAAGCAACCTTGCTCGGTGGCGAGTGTTGCCCGCTGCTGTGAATATAAGGCGACTTGGTCCAAGTCAGCCCGCGTCACCTGGTAAGCTGCTGCCAGCCGTTCAGCTTGCTCTCCCATTGCTTCAGCGGTGGTAGGATCGGTGAGACCGTCGTAAAGTAAAATATCCGTGAGTTGCTCTGGCGCACCCAACAGGAATTTGTAACCGCTTGTAAAAATCTACGCATATCTGGGCAACAATCCTCAAATCTACGTAGAGG